>JASHQJ010000460.1 GCA_030037595.1 Candidatus Binataceae bacterium | reverse complement strand
ACGAGCTCGTCGTTGGTCGCGCCGCCGCAGATATCGATCCGGTAAAGCGCCTTCAGCGCGACCTCGCGGCCGAGATGCCTAAGCCCCATATGCTTACCGCAGAACTCTCAGGTGATCAGCTTGAGATCGGAAAAGAGGTGGCCGAGCTTTTCTTTCTTGGTTTGGAGATAATGAATATTGCCGGAGTGCGGCGCAACCTCGATCGGCACGCGCGTGACGTTGACGCCGTAGCCCCTGAGGCTCTCTATCTTGTGTGGATTGTTGGTAAGGAGCCGCACCTCGCCGACGCCGAGATCGCGCAGAATCTGCGCGCCGATTCCGTAGTCCCGCTGATCCTCCTCGAAACCCAGATGCAGGTTGGCTTCGACCGTGTCGAGCCCGGTGTCCTGCAGCGCATACGCGCGAATCTTGTTGCCGAGCCCGATACCGCGGCCTTCCTGGTGCAGGTAGATGATCACGCCCGCGTCCGCCGCCATGATTCGATCGATCGCTTCCTGCAACTGCTCTCCGCAATCGCAGCGGGCACTCGAGAAGACATCACCCGTGAGGCACTCCGAATGAAGCCGCACGAGCGCGGGTCGGCCGCCGCCGACGTTGCCCTTGATCAGAGTCAGATGCTCACGGCCGTCAACGATATTGCGATAGACCACGGCCTGCAGCCCGCTACCCGCGGCCGTCGGAAAATCAACCTCCGAGACGCGCTGCACCAGGACTTCGTTGGTTAGGCGGTACGAGACCAGGTCTTTGATGAAGCAAATCGGCATCGAATGACGCTTGGCAAATTCGATCAAATCGGGCAGCCGCGCCGCCTCGCCGTCCTCGCGTAGGATCGTGCAGAGCGCCGCCGCCGGACGCATCCGCGCCGAGCGCACCAAATCAACCGCGCCCTCGGCGCGCCCGATTCGCATCATCACGCCGCCGTTCAGCGCCATCAGCGGCAGCACGTGCCCCGGCATCACGATGTCTTCCGGGCCCAGATGCTCGTTGGCGAGCACCGTGATCGTGCGCGAGCGGTCGGGTGTCGAGATTCCGGTCGATACGCCTTCGCGCGCCTCGACCAGCGCGCCGGCTTGCTCGGTGAAGTCGCCGTTGTCGGTCGATGCGCCGAGCGGGATACCAAGCTCGCGAAAACGCTTATCGGTGAGCGCGACGGAAACGACGCCGCGCGCCTCACGCACCATGAAGTTGACGTCGTTGGGCGCGACGCGCTCCGCGGCCATCACCAGGTCGCCTTCGGCGTCTTCGCGCTCCTCGGCGACCATCACAACCATGCGGCCGTCGCGGATTTGATTGAAAGCGTCTTCGAGCATCGAGACCGGCATTGGACCTACCAACGCCCAGATATTATCACCGCCCCGCCAAACCAAACCAGAGAGCGGGCGTAACAGCATCAATTGCTACGAAATGGGGAATTGGACTCGATTGTAGGAGCAACGATCGCGCGATCTTCATCTGATAGTGAGGCGCGCGCGGCCATTCCTCGCCGGTTTCGTGCGGATATCGACGTCCTGGTCGAGAGCGTTGAGAAACCTAAAGAGTCTCTCCAATGAATAGCCCTCAAAGCGACCGCGGAGGAGCATGGAAATCTTGGGCTGATCGATCCCAGTTTTTGCGGCGACTTCCATCTGGGTCAGTTTCAATTCCTCGATTGCCCTCGAAATGCGCCTCGTTAGTTCTGCCTTGGCCAGCAACGTATCTGAATCTGGCAAACCGACGTCGGCAAAGACGTTCCCACTACTTCTGGTTAGTGCCTTCATAATTCGTTCTTCCCCGCTCAATGCGGCCGCCTACCCCTGGTCCGGACCTGCTGACCATCTTCCCTTTTGATGATCCTCCTCTGCCATCTTCAGTCTGATTGGGATTAAGTCCATGTCACTCTTCGGCGTCGCAACTCCCCTCTTCGACTTCTTCTGGAAGCAGTGCAGGACCTAAACCGCATCTTCAAAACGAATGGTGTACACTGCGCGATACGTTTCACTATCGTAGTCCTCGATCTCTCGAGCATCGACGCAGCGCAGAACCCGCGCATCGGTTTGGCATCCCGATGTTTCTCGCCACATTCGGCGAGGTACATCGCGTACGCCATTACGGATCGAACAGGTGCCGGCATGCGACGAAGGTCGTCGGTGAACTTCCAATCCATTTCACCCGCCGCTTTCTAGCTCAGCCCCATTCACAATATACCAGAATCGGCATAGATGATACAGGGCGGCGGCGCGGACTTGCCGAATCCGATTCGGTGGGTTGGTAAGTACGACACGAATCGCGTCGATGTTGCGATCAGTCTGGCTGACTGGCAAGCGACTGCGGGCGCATGCGCGCTCTCTGATTCGCGGGCCGGCGAGCAGATACCTCTAGCCAATTCTCGATCGCAGCGAAGGGCGACAAATCGACGCCGTATTGGTTACCGATTCCGACCATCTCAGCGACGTTAAGATCGATGGCCAGACGGGATTTGCCGTACCTTTCGGCGAGGTAAAGATTTATCGCGAGAGATTCGCATAACACGAACCCGCCGTCATCGATAACCGGGATCTTGTCATTCGGATTGATCTTCAAAAATTCAACGGTGTGAGTGCCCGGCACAAGCACTTGCTCGAATTGCGGCCAAGTTCTTCGGCGGCCCAGAGCGTTCGAGCGCTGCGGGATCGCAATCCTCCGTAGATTGTTAGCACCTTCGATCACCCCGTCAAACGACGCACGCGGCGCGGCGGAATATCGGCCTCGATTAGAAGGTCGGGGCCCACTCGTGTTACGGAGACATCGTCGACGGCAATTGAATCACGCACGCGTGTGAAGCCGAGGCCGTCGACGGCCGGCCTGCCTGCGCCGATAATCCGCGGCGCGACGAAGAACGCGATACGATCGACGACTCCCGCAGCCAATGCCGAGGCCGCTGTGCGTGAACCACCCTCGATCAGCACCTTGTTCCATCCGCGGCGCGCAAACTCGGCCATCAACGCGGCGAGATCGATCTCGCCGGCCCGATCCGGCATTGCGAGTATCTCGACGCCCGGATTCCGGTAGCGGAGATTCGCTTCCCGAAGGTTGGCTTTCGTCGTCACAACGATCGTCGGCGCTTTCGAGCGCATAAAGAACATCCGCGCATTGGGCGAGGTGCGAAGCCGCGCGTCGACAATGACGCGAACCGGATCGCGGCCGCCGGGCGCGCGGCAGGTTAGGCGCGGATTGTCGGCGAGCACAGTTCCGGCGCCGACGACAACCCCTTCGCATTCGCGACGCCATCGATGAACGATCGCGCGCGACTCCTCGGAGCTGATCCACTTCGAGTCGCCGCCTTCGGCCGCGATTCGCCCATCCATCGACATCGCGAGCTTGAGCAGTCCGAATGGGCGTTTGCGCGTGACTCGCGTGATGAAGCCCTCGTTGACACGGCGCGCCTCGGCCTCGAGCACGCCGATCGTGGTTGCGATACCAGCTTTCTTCAGGATCGCGACGCCGCGTCCGCGTACTGGTGGATACGGATCGATTGTCGCGACCACAGCCCGCGCGATTGCCGCATCGACCAACTCCCGCGCGCACGGCGGCGTCAGGCCCTGGTGCGCGCATGGTTCGAACGATACGTAGGCTGTCGCACCGCGCGCGCGCGTACCGGCCTGCTTGACTGCCACGACCTCGGCA
>JASHQJ010000459.1 GCA_030037595.1 Candidatus Binataceae bacterium | reverse complement strand
CCGGGCGGTTTCGGATCAGTGCGCCGCCACCGCCGCGACGTTGACCCAGGGCAAGGACGAGCGCCTCCATCGCACCTTGACGCTCGAGGTCCTGCGCCAATTGATGGCCTCTCGCTCTGTCATTGCAAAATGCCTCTTTTGAAAGACCCGTAGCTTGGCAGTCAACTAACTGGCAAGTGGCACCACCAGTCTGCGATCAAGAACGAGGGCGCGAAGAAGGTCTGAAGTAACTACCCATGCCGCAGCAGGTGCGTGATGCCGACCAGTACAATCGCGCCGATCGTTGCCATCGCGAGGTAGCCAATACCGCCGACTACCACGATCCCGAGCGCGCCGAAGATCCAGCTTCCGATCACCGCGCCGATTAGTCCGAGCAGAATATCGACGATGATGCCGTAGCCGCTGCCGCGCATCAGCAACCCCGCCAGCCATCCCGCAATCAGTCCGATTATGATTGTGCTGATCACGCTTCCTCCCTCGATTGGTGCGGCCGCACCGTCAGCATCCGGGCGCGTGATGGACTCCGCCGCGCTTGAACGCGAGCGTCTGCAACTCCTCGGCAAGCTCTATCGTTTTCGCCCGCGCGCCGCGAGCGAGCGTTTGAGTCTCATCGCTCGTCGCGAGCATCTCTAGGAACTTCACGCCGAGCTCATGATGAAAGCGCTCGTCGGGCTGGATCACGTCGCGATAGAGCCGCGCCGTTTCATCGTCGCCCTGAGACTCGCACAGTTCGATGAACTGCGTGTTGCGCGCGAGCGCGATTGCTTCGCGTGTGAACTGCCCGGCGGCGACGCGCTCGACGTCGATCGTGAGCGACGCGAGGAAGCGGTACATCGGGCTCATCCCGGATGCGAGCGGATCGAACGAAGCTGGGTCGTCGCCGAGCGCGCGAAGCCGCTCCTCGATTAACCTATAATGGCGCGCCTCGTCTCCCGCCTGGCGCGCGAGCGCGAGCTTGAGCGGCGCGCCCGCGGCGGTAGGCATCCACAGCGCGGCAATCTCGCTCGCCTCGATTTCGTTCTTTAGCGCAATCCTGAGCAGATTCTTTGGGCGCAGGTCGCCGCCGCTCTCGGCCTTAAGCGCCTCCGCCGGCGCGAGGCGACGCAGGATTTCGTCATTTTCGGAGACCAATTGCCGGACGAAAGATGCAGCGTCCATGGCCAGCCTCCGTCAGGCCTACTTCTTTTGTTCCATCGCGGCGCCACAGCACTTGAGCGCGCCGTTGCCCGCCTTGGTAACGATAACCTGCGAGCCGCATTTGCCGCAGATGTAAACCTTCCCCAGTTGATTGGCCATCGTGAACCGGTCACTCCTTAGTCTTCGATTCCCATTACGCGCCGCGGAAGAGCGGTTTGCGCTTCTCGAGGAACGCTTTCACGCCCTCGGCGCGGTCGGCTGTCGTTTGTAGCAGGGCATAGAGATCTTCCTCAAGCCTGATGCCCTGGTCGATCGTCATGTCGTAACCCTTGAGCACTGCGTCCTTGACGAGGCGAGCCGCGAGCGGCGCTCTAGTAATTATAGCCTGCGCGACCTCACCAGCGATGCGCGCAAGTTCGTGATGATCCTTGGCGAGATAGGTCACCAGGCCAAGGCGCGCGGCTTCGCGCCCGTCGATTACCCGCGAGGTAAGCATCATGCGGAGCGCATTCGCTGCGCCGACGATCCGCGGCAGGCGCTGCGTACCGCCGAAGCGCGGGAGCTTTCCGCGATGAATCTGCGTGAGTCCGAAATGCGCGTCTTCGAGTGCGACACGGATATCGGCTGCCAGAGCCAGTTCAAGGCCTTCGTCGATCGCGTAACCGTTGATAATTGCTACGGTTGGCTTCGATATGACGGCGAGCGACTCGACGAGGCGCGCGTCACAGTTCGAATCGAAGCCGCGGCAGAAGATCGAGCCGCTGCCGGTGATCGCGAGCATCCGGGCCTGATCGTCGTCCTCAACCTGTTCGAAGAGCTCGAGCAGCTTCGATGCGGTAGCAGAATCGAGGATTCCGCGCGCATTTCGAAACTTGAGCGTCGCCGTAACGCATCCCGAGGCCGTGGAGACGTCGACGCCGCCCGGCGCGACGGCGCGCGGCTTCGGGTTCGTACGTTTTGAGTTGTTCGAGCGGCGAGCCGTCAGACCTCTCCGGCGGGCGCGCGCAAATCCTTGCGCAGAATCTTGCCGAGCGGGTTTTTCGGCAGCTCGTCGATAAATTCGATCTGTTCGGGCCGCTTGAAACTCGCGAGGCGGCTACGGCAGTGCTCGCTGAGCTCCTCGGCGGTGACCTTTGCGCCCTTGCGCGGCACGACGAATGCCTTGATCGTCTGACCCCACTCCACCGAAGGAACGCCGATAACCGCACATTCGTCCACCGCGGGATGGCTCATCAGCACGGTCTCGATTTCGGCGGGCGCGATATTCTCACCGCCGCGGATAATCATGTCGTCCTTGCGGCCGGCGAAGAACACATAGCCGTCCTCATCAACCCATCCGCGATCTCCAGTCGCGCGCCATCCGTCGGCGAGCTTCGCGTCGTCTTCGCGGCCGGCGTAACCCTTCATGATGCGCGGCGTGCGGATAACGATCTCGCCGATCTCGCCGATCGGCAGGAACTTGCCGTCGTCGTCGCGAACTTTGATCTCAACGTCGGGCAGCGGCTTGCCGATCGAGTTGAGGCGCTTCAGCTTGAGCTCGACCTGTTCGGGCGTGCCCTCGATTCGGTGATCGTCGGGGCCGAGCACGGTGAGCGAGGATGTGGTCTCGGTCTGCCCATAGGCATTCACGAATCCGACGGTCTTGGGGAATACCTCGATTGCGCGGCGAATCACCTGCACCGGCATCGCGGAGCCGCCATAAGCGAGGTTGGCGAGGCTCGACAGGTCGGTCTTCGCGAACGCGGGCTCGTCGATAATCTGCTTCATCATCGTCGGGACGACGAAGGCATTGGTGATGCGTTCCTTCTCGACCAGCGCGAGCCACGTTTTCGCGTCGAACTGCGGCATGATCACGAGGCGGCGGCCGGTCCAGATGTTTGTCATGTAAGCTGTGGTGCCCGCGATGTGGTAGAAGGGCACGCACACCAGCGCGGCACCGCGATCGGTGCCGTCGGCCATCTCGACGTTGGCCGTCACGTACGCGGTGAAATCGCGAAACGAGAGCATTACGCCCTTGGGCAGCGACGTGGTGCCGCTCGTGTACATCAGGATCGACGTGTCTTCGTCGTCGACTTCGGCCTCACCGTCGTTGGGGTCGGCCTTTTCGGTCAGCGCCGAAAGACGTTGCATCCCCGCGTTACCATCGCCCATCGCGACGAGCGCTGGTGACTTGAGGCGCGGCTGAATCTTTTTGACGAGATCAAGATAACGGTCGCCGACCAGCAGTACCTTGGTGCCGGCGGTGTTGATCATGTATTCGAGCTCGTTTTCCTTGGCTCGATAATTCAGCGGCAGAAACGTGAGGCCGGCTTTCGCGGCGGCATAGTAGCACTGGACATAGAGATCCGAATTGGTATCAAGCAGAGCGATGACGTCGCGCTGCTTCAAGCCCAGCTGTTTGAAGACGGTACTGAGGCGCGCGACCTGATCGTTGAGCTCGGCGAAGGTGACACGCTGTGCGCCGTACACCAGGATTTCCTGGTCGGGCACGATTGCCGAGGGGATGGTAACGAAGTTAACCGTGTTCACTTAGTGCGAATCCTCCTGGACGCCGATTCCTGGCCAAATAAGTCTGCAGCGAAGGGCTACCGTCCTTGCGCGACGGCGTGAGACCGTTCGAGCCGCTTTGCCAGGCGCCGTTCGAGCTCGAGGCCGTCGCGGACCGGCAAATCCAGCCCACCCCAGACCGCAAGCTTCAAGGTCGCGGATATTTCGCGGGGAACGTGGCTGAATTCGCGGGCCATCTCAAGCGCGCGGCGGTCGAGACTCGATAAGGGCACTACTTCGGCGACCAAACCTACAAGTAACGCGTCTTGCGCGTCAATCCAACGCCCAGTGATGCATAGATCGAGGGCGCGGCCGAGGCCGAGGCGGCGGGAGGCGGTCTGTGTGCCTGCCACGCCCGGAATCATGCCGCTACCGGTTTCAGGCAGGCAAATCCGCGTATCTTCGGCAGCAATAGCGACGTCGCAGAGGAGCGCCATCTCCAAGCCGCCGCCGACGGTGTAGCCGTGAATCGCGGCAATCGTGGGGACGGGAATCAAACGCATCGTGCCCCAGACATCGCGGCGAAAGCGCACCCATCGCGCGATGATAGGCGAGGGTGCGCTGCCGAACTCCGCCAAGTCGCCGCCGGAAGAGAAGGCTGGACCTTCGCCCGTCAGAACCATCGCACGGACGTCGGGATCGTCGTGCACCGCGCCGAGCGCCGAGAACAGCCCGTCGCGCATCGCCATGTTGTAGGCGTTGTACTGCTTCGGGCGGTTGAGAGTGATCCACGCGACCGCGCCGCGCTTCTCGTAGAGAACCGCCTCGCCGGACTCCGAGGCCGTCACGCTGAATGCAGGTCGGCGCTGTCGCTGCTAGCGACCGCAGGACGCCCGCGTTCGTACACAACGCGGCCGCCGATAATCGTCATGTCTACCGGCAGGTTCATCAGGTCGGTCGGCTTCATCTTCGACGGATCACGCGGCAGCACGATAAGGTCGGCGAGGTAATCGGGCGCAACCGCGCCGGCATTGAGGCGCGCGAGGCGCGCGCCGCCGAGCGTGAACATCGCAAGGGCGTGCTCGAGGCTCATCCGCTCGTCAGGCGCGAGAACTTTGCCGTCGGCGAGCGCTCGCGACATCGCGGATGCGACTGCGGCCAGAGGCCGCGCCGGAGTGACCGGTGCGTCGGTTCCGCCTGCGAGATGAATCGCGGCCCTGCGGAGGCTCTCGCCGCGGTACAGATGCGGTATGAGGCCGGGTTCGTCGAGATACTTCGCGCCGCGAAAGTGGATAAATCCCGGGTTCGTCACCACCCACACGCCGAGCGCCATCATCAGGTCGATAAAGTTCGGAGGGATCGTGCCGCCGTGCTCGATCCTGAACGCCGGTACTTGTCCTTCTTCGAGTTTCGGCTTTACCGCCTCGATAGCGTTGAGTGCCTGTTCGAGATCTTCGACCTCTGTTGCGTGATATGCGCAATCGAGACCGAGCCGTGCCGCAATACCTGTGACGCGCACCATCGCCTGCCCGTCGTAGCCCGCATGGGGCATCATCTTCGCGCCCGCGAGCCGGATTCCCGCGGCTTCAGCCGCCTTGGCCGCAGCCTCGACCGAATCCAGATGCGCCGCACCGATCATCACGCCGACACGCTGGCAGATGGCGCCTGCCTGCAGGTATTTCGCGAAGGTTTCGAACTCGGCGGCGCCGTTGCGCGATGTGGCATCGGTGAATGCGGTCACACCGTTGGCCGCGAGCTCGCGGCTCAGCATCCGCGCGCGCGCCTCAGCCTCCGCCTTGGTCACGAGCGGTAGCGCGCGAGTGATTTGCTCCTCCATCCCGACGACAAGGCCGGTAAGCTTGCCGATTGCATCGGTCACGAGATTCGCGCCTTGCGGCGGCTTGAAATCCGGCGCCTCGAGGCCGAGCTGCGCGATCGCACGTGAATTCAGCCACGACGCGTGGAGCGTCTGATGCCGCAGCCGGACGGGATTTTTGGGAATTGCCTGGTCGAGCTCGGCGCGAGTGGGGCCGCGCTTCTCCGTCATCAGCGCCTCATCGCATCCGAACGCGCGAAGCCAGTTGCCTGGCGGCGTACGGCCCGCGGCGACGCGCAAGTCGGCGAGCAGATCCGCAATCGTACGGCAGCGCTGGACCGAGACTCCGGCGAGCACTGCCGCAGCTTCGAGGAAATGCAGGTGCGAATCGATGAGGCCCGGCATCACCAGGCGGCCACCGAGCTTCACCAGGTGGGTGCGCGGACCGACGAGAGACTTCAGTTGGGAGAATGAGCCCTGCGCAACGATGAAGCCGCCGCCCACCGCCACCGAATCGCTGCCCGGATGCCCCAGGACGGCGCCTTCATGCAAAACCAGATCAGCCTTTCCAGGCGTCACTTGAACAAATCACCCCATCCCCGCCCGCGCAGCGCGCGGGTGTTGCTAACATCAATCAGATGAGGGAAGCGGCTTCGCCTCCTTGATCTTCATCTGAGTCTCGCAACACTCCAACTCTCCGGTGCCGGCCTTGTTGCACAGCACCTCAGTTCCACACTGCTCGCACATGTATCGCTTTCCAAGCACATTGGCCATCTTTGCGACTCCTTGTATTCACATCCAATGCGAAAAAAATTGATTCAATCTAACACTCAGTCGCCGGATTTGAAGGGCAGCTCGCTCACCTTTGCGGCGATCGCGGGGCCGCCCTCGACAGTCAGGTCGGTCCCCGGCTGCCAGGCGCTATGATGCAGTATTGCGAGCCCGATTGCGCCGAAACGCGGCGAGAGTGCGGTGCTGCTCACGCGTCCGACCTCTTTTCCGGAAAGAAGAATCGCCGCGCCGCGTTCGGGAATAGTTGCGTCGATAAATTTTAAACCAAAAAGCTTCTTCTTGAGGCCGCCGCGCGCCGTTGCGCGTTCGATCGTTTCCTGCCCGAGGTAACATCCCTTGTTGAAAGATATCGCGCGATTCATCCGTGCCTCGAGCGCGATCATCTTATCAGTGGTATCGACGTCGGCGCTTGCAAGGCCGTTTTCAATCCGGATTGTCTCGGCAGTCGCGCCGCTGATCTTTCGCGAGCCGGGCACATTGCTCGCGATTTCATCGACGATCGCGTCGGCGCGAACTTCGGGCGCGAGAATCGCGAATGCCGGCCCGCCGAGGCGCGGCAGGTTGCCGACAATCAGACCGCCAGATTCCACAAATCGCCACTCACCAAGCGATGATGCGTCTCCTGCGATAAGCGCCGCCGCGTCACCAGCGCGCGGACCTTCGAGGTCGATCACGCAATTCACGTCGGATTCCTCGAACTCGACGTCGTCGGCGACGATGAGGCGCTCCAGATGCTTACGCGAGCGCGTCCACGCGGCGTCGTCGATATCAAGTATGAGCGCATCTTTTGTGACCCAGATGAACAGGTCCGCAATCAAATGCGCGTGCTCCGTCAGAAAGAGAGCAGGCAGGATCGTGCCCGGCGCCGCGCCTTTGACGTCGGCGCTGCACACGCCGTGTAAGAACGAAACGCGATCGTCGCCGACGACGCGAACTACGCGCCGCTCGCTGAGCACGCGTACGCCAACGGCCTTGCTCGTGGCAATATACTCCGCGCTCGGTGCAACGTTGGGCGTGTCGGTCCGCGCGGGGCCGATATTCGTCTCGGGATGTTCCACGGTTTTTGGAAGCCGGAGGAAATCCGGCGACAAGGAAATTGTCTAACAAATCCTGCCGCGACGGAACAACGGTCTCGGTGCTCTGGTTAATTGGGCGCGCCGAACAGGGTATAATTTGGCCTTAATTGGAGGGCAAAGGTTATGGGTGCTTTTATCCTCGGATTGATCATCGGCGCGGGCGGTGCGCTCCTACTCTTCACGTACAACGAAGGCGACCTATTCATCCGCCTGGGCCGACAAATCAAGCAGACCGCTGAGCGCTATCGTCAGCAGCAATTGCCATAAAGGGTTGTCGGGTTTTGAGATTTTTGCGTCTTGCGTCGGGCCGTGCGCGGCTTGGTGTCGCCGCGATGCTGGCGGCTGCGCTCATATTTGCCGTGTCATCGGCGCGCGCGGAGGACCTTGCCGAACGCGCATCGCAACTGGCCGACGCCGCGTTCGTGATGCTTAATTCGCTGAACTCCGCGTCGGCAGATTCCTCGACCGGCGGACCGCTGCTTGCGCCGACCGCAGAGCTCGCGAGCAACGCTCAGTCGCTCGCGAATGCGCTGAAGAAGGGTGATCGCGACGCCGCTGGTCGTGCGATGGCTGCAATTGTGCGCGACCAGGCGACGATCGATGTGGCCGCGAAGGGAGCGTCGCCGGTAATCACCGCAGAGTGGGGATCGGTGAAGACGCAGATCGCCCTGCTCGAAAAAGATGTACCTCCCGTTGAGGCTCCGGCTACTGCTGCCGCGTCTCCACCGAGTGTTCCCGCCGAGCCCCGCGTCGCGGCGAGCCGCGATGCGCCTGCGCCGCCGAAGGTGGTTATCGAATCGAGCGTGCCTGACGGCGATTTCGTCCTCGTCAAAGGATACCTTGAGGGCACCGACCTCAAGGACGCCGGCGTCTATGACGGTGCGAGCAAGCGCAGAGATATCAACGTCGCGGGCGTGCCGGGGCAGCAGCGCGTCAACTTCCAGTTCAAGATCGAAAGTCCCGCGCCCGACGAAACGATCCGCGTGACCGACACAGATGACCGCGAGGCGAGCGCGTTCGTCGCTCCTGGTGGCGCCGGAGCCGCCGCGGCAGAGCCTCCGTCGTCGGTACCGGGAGCCGCGCCGGATTGGTCCGCTGATGCCCCATCGGCGTCGCCCTCCGACGCAGACAATTCTGCAGCCAACACGGCAGAGATCCCGCCCGCCGGCTATTCGACGATGCCGCCGAGCGAACCGACGCGCCGACTGACCGGACTCGGCAGCACTCACATCACGATTGTCTCGCTGAGTCCCGTGCCGAGTCATCCGGGGAGCTACGAGGTGCTGGGCGATATCTCGGGGCGAGTCAGGATGGCGGGCGTTTATATGAACGGCAGGATGGTGACGCCGATCCGGCTGACGCCGGGCCCGTACTCGAGCTTCGACGTGATTTTCACTCGGCTCGGCACGCAGAACGCGACGATTCGCGCCTATGGCATGGGCAACGACTTTGTCGAGACATCGCTCGCGCCCGGAGGCAGCGGAGTCACGACCTTCAACAACTATCGGCCGTCTTATCCTTACGGCGCCGCGCCGCCAGGCGGCTACCCGTGACGGCCTCCTTGCCGCGCATTTCAGCGTTCCGTAATATTGATCACTTGACCTTCGCTTCAAGAGTGTTTCGATCATGCTGATTCAAGCCACGCAGCTTCGCGCCGGGATGGTGCTGGAGTACAACAATGACCTTTGGCGCGTGATGACCATCACGCACATCACACCCGGTAACTGGCGCGGGATGGTGCAGACCAAGCTTCGCAACATCAAGACCGGTTCGCAGACCGAGCAGCGCTTCCGCTCTGAAGATCGCGTCGAGCGCGTCATTCTGAGTCAGCATACGATGCAGTTCCTCTACCAGGACGGCGACGACTACCACTTCATGAACACCGAGAATTACGAGCAGATCACGATCCCCAAGGACCTGATCGAAGACGTGGTCGGCTACCTCACGCCCAACCTCGAAGTCGAAGTCGAGTTCTACGAATCCACGCCGCTCAACGTGACTCCGCCGAAGAGCGTGACGCTCAAGGTGATCCAGGCCGACCCCGGCCTTAAGAGCGCCGCCGTGACGAACACGCTTAAGAACGCGACGCTCGAGACCGGCAAGGTGATCCAGGTGCCGCACTTCGTCAACGCCGGCGACACGATCACGATTAACACCGAAACCGGCGAATACGCGTCGCGGAATAAGTAGTGCGCCGCGGCAAAGCCGCGCCCGATCCCCGTATTACTGAGCGCTGGAATCCAGCGCGCGCCGATGAGCGTTGGGTGCGCAACGCCCCGCCGCCGCTTCGGCTGACGCCCAATCTCTACTCGGCACATACGCAGCCGGGGTTCGAGTCGATCGCGATCGACGAAATCCGCGCGCGCATTCCAGGCGCACGCGAAGTCGCGCGCCGCGCGATTCCCGACAAGGCAGGAATCACGATCTTCTCTGCGCCGCGCGCAGACCTGCTCGCACGCCTTCGCACCGCAGAAGATATCTTCGCGATCGGCGGTTATCGCGCCGGAGTCGGAATCGAGCCGCCCGCGCTCGACAAGGTGCGTGGCGCCGCTCGCGAAGCGCCGTTCGTCGCCGATGCCGTCGCCGAACGCGCCCATACGACCCCGGGTGCCAGGGCAGGGCGGCGGCTCAAGTATCGCGTCGTCGCGCGCCTCGTCGGTGAGCATCATTTCCGCCGCGTCGATATGCAGCGTGCGGTCGAGCGTGGGATCGCCGAGCGTGAAGACCATACCTGGCGCCTCGACGAGGACTCGGCCGATGTCGAGTTCTGGGCAACGATGCTCGACGGCGAGTTTATTCTCGAGGTGCGGCTCAGCGACGAGCGGATGCGTCATCGCGAGTACAAGGTCGCACACCGTGCTGGATCGCTCCGGCCGTCGGTCGCGGCCGCGCTCGCGTGGCTCTCGGAGCCTGAGGAGTCCGATACAGTGCTCGACCCGTTTTGTGGCGCGGCGACGATTCTGATCGAGCGGGCGCATCTCGGCCGCTACGCGATGCTCTGCGGTAGCGACCGGAACGAGGCCGCGCTCGAAGCGGCGCGCGCCAACGTCGGCCCGCGCTACAAGCCGATTCAGCTCGAGCGATGGGACGCCGCGAAGCTTCCGTTGGAAGACGCGAGCGTCACGAAAATCGTCACCAACCTGCCATGGGGCCAGCGCGTTGGCTCTCATGGCGCGAATCGGCGGCTATATCCGCTGTGGTTCAGGGAATTTCACCGTGTCCTGAAAAGCGGCGGGATGATCGTGGCGCTCAGCGCCGAATACCGCATCATGCGCGAGCTTGAGACTCGCGCCGAGTTCGGCCCATGGAAGACGTATCGCGTTTCAATCCTCGGCGCGCCGGCCGCCATCTACGTCGCTCGCAGGAATTGACGGCAATTCTCGATGGCGGTGATTGGCGGTCCGTGCTATTCGTCGCGACATGAAAATCGCACTATTTGGAATTAATAACGGAGCTTGCGCGTTTCCGAAAACTGCCGCCGCCGTTGCCCACGCGGCCGAGCAGGCCGGCTTCGAAAGCCTCTGGACGGGTGAGCACGTTATCCTGCCCGACCCGCAGGTGCCGCCGTCGCCGGTGCCTGCCGACCATCCGATGCTCGATCCAGCGATCGCGCTCGCATTCGTCGGCGCTCATACGAGCAGGATCAGGCTCGGCACTGGGATCATCATCCTGCCGCAGCGGAATCCTGTCGTGCTTGCGAAAGAACTCGCGACCACCGACGTACTGACGAACGGACGGCTGATCTTCGGGATCGGAATCGGCTACCTGAAGCCAGAGTTCGAGGCGATCGGTGCGCCGTTCGATCACAAGGGTCCGCGCACCGAGGAGTATCTCGCCGCGATGATCGCGCTATGGTCGATGGAGAAGCCTGCGTTCGAAGGCAAGTGGGTGCGGTTCAAGGGCGTCAATGCGATGCCGCGTCCGGTGCAGAAGCCGCATCCGGAGATTGTTTTTGGAGGGCACACGCCGGACGCGTTCAGCCGCGCCGCGCGTCTCGCCAAGGGGTGGTACGGCTTTGCGCTCGATCTCGACGCGACGAAGAAGTGCGTGGATGGCGTTCGCGCCGCGTGTGCCAAGACGGGCCGCAAATTCGAGGAGATCGAGATCAGTATCACGCCCCGCGGGCCGGTTGATCTCGATACGGCGAAGCGCTACGACGACCTCGGAGTGCATCGGTTGATCCTGCTCCAGCGCGCGCAGGACGAAGCTGGAATTCTGAAGCAGGTTAGCCAGGTCGAGCACGATTTGATCGGCAAGGTCTGAATCAAGTGACAGTTACTCTGCGATGAGTTAGGTCGTCTCGCCTCGCGCGTTGTTGCGAGGGGCGGGACGATTCATTTTGAGCGCGGCGCGGAAACTGAAATCCGTTGCACTAATTTCCAATCGTCATTTTCTGGCGCGCTGTCAAAAACATATCACTCTGCGCCGTTATTCACCTTCCAGAGTCGGCTACGTTGCGTGATCTTTTCCTGATCGCACCACGGCACGTCCCCTTGCGTTACGGCAAAGCTCGAATCGATTGCTAAACGGCGGAAATGAGGAGGTTTGCTAAATGCTGAAGAACGAAAGCAGTCGGGTGCTGACGGTAACCGAACTGTCGGACTATCTGAAAGTCCATCCCTCGACAATCTATCGGGAAACTAAAGCGCGGCCGCCTGCCCACGTTCAAGGTCGGCAGCGATTGGCGCTTCAATATCGAATCGATCGATCGCTGGCGCCTCGAGCAGGACCACGTTCAAGGCGCTATAGGTGACGGAGGCCAGGGACGGGGCGGGGGCAGGGAGTTGCAATAGGGATAGGGCGGCGGCAGCGGGGCGGATAGAAGGGAATCGGCAGCAGTGGGGAATAGGTATCCAAGCAGCTAGACAGGCTCGAGGGAAGGGGGGCGGGGAGAATAGCCGGGTGGAACAGCCGGGCGGAATAATCGGAGGGGCGGACGTAATCATTGGGGGTGGCGGAAAAGGGGGGCTGGCCACGAGCGGGGCGCTATGAAGCTCGGCGCCCCGCCGTGACCGCTTTTTTTGGGACCACTAGCCAAAAACCCCAAGTCTCATTCCGCGCGCCGGGCGAGGAATCCAAGGCCGCTGCGGGCTGACACCACGATACAGCGAGCCTGCAGTGCTGGCGTGCCGCGATACAGGTTGATGCGGCATGCGAGCGTCGCGTCGGTCTCAATTATGGCGGTGGCGGCCGCAGCGGCCGTCGCTCCGGCAGCCTGCGCTCAGGATGATGACGAGGAGTTGCTAATCTCCGCGTAAAGCGCTTCTCAGTGCCCAGCTTTCACCATTGCGTCGGCGGTGAAGAACTCGCGATCCACGGCGCCCATGTTGATGTACCAGCATTCGCGCTCGGTCGTATCCGGCCCCGGCAGATAACACGTCGTCACCATCCCGCTCTGCACATCGACGCTAGATGACGCGATATTGAACTGGCGCTTGAATGGATAGACGGCGATCTTCGCGTCGGGCACCGGCCGGTCGCGGAAGGTATAGAGATAAATCTGCGCCTTCCAAAGTTCGCCCTTGCGATCGTAGCTGTCCACGTACGGCGAAAACCATCCTTCGCCGTCGATATAAACAATCGTCTTCGATTGCAGCACGTCGGGCGCCTTGTCGGGCCGTGGCGTTACTTCGACCATGTACTGATTGCGCATCTCCCAATCTTCGGCGCAGCTCGTCGCGCCGCCATCCGTCTTGCACGGCTGAGCCGGGACGTTCCGCGCATGCGCACACGCGAGCATCGGCTTCTGCCCGAGATACTTGAAGTTGTACTCCTGCGGCTTGGCGCCGAATCCCCCGGAGTGATCCGGATCCCAGGTAGAGAGTCCTGGCGACGAGCTCAGGATCGATTCATTGACGCGGCGCACGCGCCTGATCCCCGAGAGATAAGCCCACGTGTCGTCGCCGCGGTCCGGGTCCCAATAGCGGTAGCGGATTCCTCCGCTGCCGCGCGCCTCGGCCGGCGCCAGTATCGGATACAAGCCGACCCGCACCCAGATATTAGTGTGCTGGAAATCGGGATCGGCCGGCAGCGGCTCGACCTCCGTGCGGCCGATCTCCGAGTAGCCGCCCGCGTGCCCGGCCTCGTCCTGCTCGAGGATATTCTGCTCGGCGCCCGGACTCTGCTTGGCCGTCTGGCACTCGAAGAAGCGCAGATCGAGGTCGTCGGTCGCGATCGGCTTGAAGTACTGATTCCACATGATCTTGGTGCCGATGTCGGGATCATTGGCATCGAGGATCGGAAAGGGCTGACCCGCGACATAGCCAACCAGGTTGATATGGTCAGGCGCGAGCCGCACCTGGCTCGAGTACTTTTCGGTTGCGACCTGGTACGGCGGCGGCCAATCGATGCGCGACGGCGCGACGATATTCATCGTCATACCGCGCGTCACGGCGATAAACGTGCCGGGACTGACGAGCTGGCGCACCCGCTCGGCATTCTGCGCGGTGATCATGTCGCCGGGCTTGACCTGGGCGCTGGCGGTCGCGGCCCATATCGCGACGAAGAGAATGCCGCCGATTGTCTGGATGGAAAGTGCCTGCATTGCGGAATCGTTTATCTTCACTTGACCTCGACGGAGCGGAGCCTATTCGCACTCTCTCCAGGCTCGCCCGGCGGCGATTAGTATCACGCGGCTCCCCAGTATGCCAGAGCTAGACAAGCAATCCGCAGCTTCGCGTCGGCGCCCAGCCCGATGCATAGGGTCCGCTACAGCGCGCGAATGTAGTTGACGAAATTCGCCGTGACGCGGCCGCCGAGGCTCTCCGCGGTGTGGCGCGAGGGCCAGTTGTCGTCGAGCACGAGTGTGTAGCCCGCGTAGCGCATCCCCTGCTGCGCCATCGTGAGGAACGATCGCGCCGCCATTGCGAGTGCAATCCCACGCCCGCGCGCCGCCTCCAGCACGCCGATATTGATGAGTGCGCCGCGCGTGCCGCCGCCTCGTGACGGATCGAGCCGGTAACCGCGCCGCACCTGCGCCAGTGTGCCGCTAAGGTCAGGCACCGAGAACACGGCGCCGACCACGTCGCCGTTGATTGCCGCCAGCATCGAAAGATCCGCGACCGGCGTCTCCCACAGTGACATCAGCATGGGACGAACTTCGGTGCGCATCACCGGATGCCAGCCCCAGTGGCGATCGAACGCCGCATTGGTGACGTCGGTCCAGGCGTCGATAGCGGCAAGGAAGCCGTACTCGCGCCAGCTCCGAATCGTGACTCCGCTCGCGCTCGCACCTTCGAACATCTTCCGCCAGCGGCTCTGATTCTCTGGCGACATTGTCGAGGTGTAATCGACCTGGCCTTTTTCTGTCTCGAAAGCGGCGTTCTTGAAGTAGCGATGGTAGTACGCTGGATTTCCTCGCATCAGGAACGACGGCAGCTCGCCGTAGTTGTCGATCGCGTATGGATAATCGAGGAATGCGGCGAAGCCGCTCCGTGCCCGCATCATGCCGCGCTGCTTGAGCCATGCTGCCGACTCTTCGAGCAGCGCGGCGACGGCAGCATCCTCGCCCTCGAGCGCTTCGAAATGGATTAGCTGGCCGAGCGATTCCTTCCAGTGGTCGATGTAGCGGTGATTGATAACAGCGCTGACGCGCGCGACGAGCCGCCCGTCGCGCCGCGCGCAGAATGGTTCGATATCGAGGTAGCTCGACAGATGGCTGCGATTCGAGAGCAGGTCGATCTCGTTCTGCACGTCGGGCGGCCACCATGCGTCGCGCCCGGCGTAAACGGAGTAGGGCAGGCGCGCGAACTCGTCGAGTTGGCTGCGGCTCTGCGGCCGTTCGATTCGGACTCCCTGGAATGAAACTGCGCTTGCCATCGCGAGTGCCGCCGGCGGCTGAGAATGAAGGTTATAGTCTCATCACGGCCAAATCACACGCGCCGCCGGCGCGCCGAGTCGAGGGTCATCAGGCCGTCACCAAGCCATCGCTCGAGCATCGAATTGACCTTACGCGTCGCGCGTGGTCCGCGCGCCTTCCCGGCGGCGAGTTCACAGATATGGGCAAAAGGCGAGCCTTTCGCCGCGGCAGTGAGAGCGCTCGCTTCGTCGTGGTTGAGGATTCGATGCGCCACCCCGAATCCGCGGCGGAACACGAGCACGGAGAACTTGCCACGCTCGGCGCGCCGCCACTTGCGTCCGTCGGCGATCGCGTCGAACAATTTCGTGACATTCCAATCGAGCGCGAGAATCGTCATCGCGGGGACAGTGCGCATCCGAAGCCGCGGCCATCGATCGAGTGCGATCTTTTTCATAGCGGGCGCGTCTAGCGGGTGTGAATCTGCCGCATGGAACACTTCAAGGTGAGCGCGCTCGAGCATCGCAAGATCGCCGAGCCACGGCTTCGTCCGGGCGAGTGGATGGCCGCGCAGGTAGTCGGCGAGATAGCGGCCGCAGTGATGGACCGACGGTTCCGTCGGCGGATATTCGAGCAGGTAGCCCGTAATGAGATTGTGGAAGGCCTCGTCGCCGAGCACGGCGAGCGTCGCCGGAAAATCCTCGCGCAGGATATCCAGCAACCGGTAGAAAAACATGTTGGCGTAAATATCGAGCCGCTCGACCGGCGCGAGCCGATCGTCGCCGTTGACAATTGCGCCGAGGCTGCCGGCAACGAGCGAGCGCTCGCCAGCGAGTCCTTTCGCGACACCCTCCGGCGCGCTTATCAGCCTAAGCAGCAGCCGCTGGAGATCGGCGAGCCGCGCCGGCGCTCGCGGATCGGGCGTCTGTCGCGCCATCGATTTTCTCATTGAGCTGCCGCGCTCGGTCGGCGTTTTTGACGAGTTCATCAAGTGCGGGAATATTGTCGTCCCATTCGATCAGCGTCGAGACCTTGCCGAAGCGGCGAACCGTGCGTTCGTGCAGCGCCCAAACCTCTTCCGCGATCGGATGGTCATGCGTGTCGAGCAGATGCGTCCCGAGGTTGCTGTGCCCCGCGAGATGAAACTGCACAACCCGCTCGACCGGGATGGCTGAAATGTACACGTCGGCATCGAAGCGATGATTGAACGCGTTGACATAAAGGTTGTTGATGTCGAGCAGGATACCGCAGTCTGCGGCTTCGGCAACGCGGGCGAGGAACTCCCACTCAGGCATTGTCGATTCGCGATAAGTGAGATAGCTCGAGACGTTTTCGATAAGAATCGGCCGCTCGAGAACATCCTGCACCATGCGAATTCGGCGCGCGACGTAATCGAGCGTCGCATCGTTGAACGGCAGCGGCAGCAGGTCGTGAAGATTGCGACCGCGCACTCCTGTCCAGCAAAGGTGGTCCGAAATCCAAGCGGGCTCGACGCGGTGCGCGAGCGCGCGCAGCTCCCGAAGATAGGCGCGATTCAGCGGATCTGCCGAGCCGAGCGACATCGAGACGCCGTGCATGACGAGCGGGTAGCGCTCGCGCACAGCGTCGAGTATAGCGAGCGGCCGCCCGCCCTCGACCATGAAGTTCTCGGAGACGATCTCGAACCAGTCGATGGAGGGACGATGCTCGAGCACCTCCGCGTAATGCTGGCGTCGAAGTCCGATGCCGCATCCGAGATATGAGAAGTCAGCGCGCTTCATGTGGTCACGCCTACTCGTGACGCCTTGTCTAGTCCTCTTCGGGCTTCTCGGGCTTACCGCCAGCCGCTTTGCATTCCTTCGCGCTTGACATGAGGACCCATCCCTTACCCTTGCAGGAATTCTGGCCCGCGCAGCCGTGCGCCTCGGTCTTGCAGGCGCTTTGACCTTTGCAGGAGTTTCCACCGACGCATTTCACCTGGGAACTGGTGCTTGCCGACGGATTGTCGGCGGCGCGGGCGGGCGCGGCCAGGAACAAAATCGCCACCGACGTGGCGAGCATTGTGCCGGTCATTGCAACCTTTTTCATCTCAATTCTCCTAGGCGCCTTTTGATTCATGCAGCTGCGGCGACATCGGTTTGGCGACCACTGTCATCGTTCTGCTGCTCCAAATACGCGCGAGCAATCCAATCGGATTGGGCATCTTTTGCTGATTGTGCGGGAAAGTCCAGATTTTTGGGAACTTATTTCCTCTTGTGAGATTTTAACATGAGTAGATGCTATGTCTTTGATTCGCAAACATGGCGCAAAAGGGCGGCACCAGCGGCGAGCAACGCAGGCGCTTCGAAGAGGAAGCGTTGCCGCATCTCGATGCACTCTACACGATGGCGGTGCGGCTGGCGCGCAATCCGCACGATGCGAGCGACCTCGTTCAGGAGACTATCCTGCGCGCCTACCGTTTCTTCGACCGCTTCGAGCAGGGCACCAATTGCCGCGCATGGCTGCTTACGATTCTCTTCAACAACTTTCGCAACGGCTACCGGCGTTCCGCTCGCGAGCAGCCCGCGGGCTCGCCCGAGGAGTTCGAGCGGAGGATCGAAGCCGAGAGCCTGCGCCCGGATTCGCCAAATTCCGATCCCGAGGCCACGCTTTCAGAATCGGGGATGGAGCGGGAGGTCGAGGCGGCGCTCGACGCGCTGCCGGCCGAGTTTCGTGAAGCGTTGTTGCTGGTGGATGTGCAGGAGCTTAGCTATCAGGAGATCTCGCAAGTCCTGAATATCCCCATCGGAACCGTGAAATCGCGCGTATCGCGTGGCCGATCTTTGCTGCGCGAAGCGTTAACGGCTTATGCGAAGGAGCGCGGAATAATACGTTCTTGACTTGTCGAAGGCGCGACAGTTACTCGAAAACTACGCAAATGCCGCGTCTGACCAGCAATTCGGGAGAAACCTGAGCAGGATAGAGTGGATTGCGGCACATACATTGCGGATTTCCTCACGGCTCACGCCGATGGCGAGTTGAGCGGCGAGCAGTTGCGCCTTGCCGAGGAGCACGTGCGCGGATGTGCCGAGTGCGCCCGTCGGCGGGAAGAGGAACGGGCGCTCAAAGCAATCGTTCGGGAGCGTCGCGGCGTTATCCGCATACCTCCCCAGGTGCGCGGCTCGATTCTGGCCGCACTGGACGCGGCGGATCGCGATGCCGCCGAGGTTCGGCCGCGGGCGCCGAGAGTGCGGCGACCGATGGTTCGTTACCTTCGATGGGCCGCGCCGCTTGCGCTGGCCGCCGCGGTCGCGTTCGTGGTGATCATCCTGCACAATCGCCCGGCGCCGGCCGGGGAATTTCCCGTGTTCGACGCCGCGATCGCCAATTACCAGAAATTCCAGGATAACTTCGCGCCCAACGTGCCGTCCGGTTCGCCGGGCGAAATCGCCGACGCCTACATCACGCACAAGCTCCCGGGATATCTGTGGAACTTTCAGCCGAGCGGCTACAAGCTCATCGGCGGGCGGCTCGACCAGATGCCCGACGGCAGAATGGTGACCGACACCTTCTACCGCGCCGACGATGGCGGCACGATTCTCTGCCGCTTCATGACCTATGCGAACCTGAAGCTGCCGGCGCACGAATCCGGAACGGCATTGGGCGAGCACCATATGTACGAGTATCGCGGCTACACGATCTGCCTGACCTATTTGCCGACCGGCAGATATATCTGCATCCTCGTCTCGGGCAAGCCGATGAAGCAGTTCATGCAGGATATCTCGGCGTCAGAATACTGATCGCAGTCCGCGCGCGATTCCACAATTCGAATCGGTTCGAGACTAACGGCGCTCCGAGCGGAGGCCCTCTTCGCTCGCGTAGAAAAGCGGGAGCTGCGCCGGCGCGGTTTGACGCGGAATCTCGACCGGGTAGTTGCCCGTGAAGCACGCGTCGCAGAATCCTTCGCGCCCTTCCATGAACGAGTAAAGGCCGTCCCAACTGAGGTAGCCGAGCGAGTCTGCCGTGATGTAGCGGCGGATCTGCTCGACTGTGTGCGACGAGGCGAGCAACTCCTCGCGCGTCGGTGTGTCGATTCCGTAGAAGCACGAATGCGTCGTGGGCGGTGCGGCGATTCGCATATGCACCTCACGCGCGCCCGCCTGCCGGAGCATCGGGATCACCTTGCGAAGCGTGGTGCCGCGCACCAGAGAATCCTCGATCAGCACGATTCGCCGCCCGCGCAGGAACTCGGACACCGGGTTGAACTTGATCTTCACGCCGAAGTGGCGAATCGATTGCCGCGGCTCGATAAACGTGCGGCCGACGTAGTGGCTCCTGACGAGCGCCATCTCGAATGGCAGCCGCGATTCCTCGGCGTAGCCGAGCGCGGCGGCGTTGCCCGAGTCGGGAACAGGCACGACGACATCCGCGATCGCGGGGCATTCGCGCGCGAGCGCACGGCCCTGCATCTTGCGCACGGAATAAACGTTGCGGCCGTAGAGCAGGCTGTCTGGCCGCGCGAAA
Source organism: Candidatus Binataceae bacterium (assembly GCA_030037595.1). Taxonomy (GTDB): domain Bacteria; phylum Desulfobacterota; class Binatia; order Binatales; family Binataceae; genus JASHPB01. The sequence continues at coordinate 30 of JASHQJ010000459.1, read as the reverse complement.
TACACGTACTCGAAGATGCATCGCTTGAGC
>JASHQJ010000458.1 GCA_030037595.1 Candidatus Binataceae bacterium | reverse complement strand
CCTATGAATTCCTGCTGACCGCGCCGATCCGCGCGGGCGAGATCGTCGCCGGCAAGTTCATCGCGGCTGCTGTTTTCATGCTGATAATGATCGCGCTCGCCGGAATCTTCCCCCTCATCCTCATGATGTTCGGCAATCCTGAAATCGGCGTGATGGTCTCCGGCTATATCGGAATCGCATTTCTATCCGTGAGCTTCGTCGCGATCGGCCTCTTCACCAGCTCGATAACGCAGAACCAAATCATCGCGGCGATCACCTGCTTCGGCCTCTTGCTGCTCCTCTATGTGATCTCATGGCCGGCCGAGGCGGGCGGCACCCAGTTCGGCGACCTGCTGCGCTACCTTTCGCTCCCCGATCATTTCGGCCAGATGGTGACCGGAATCATCGACACGCGCGACATCGTGTACTTCCTGAGCGTAATCGTGGTCGCGCTCTTCCTCACACAGCGCTCGGTCGAATCGGTGCGCTGGCGCTAGGCGGGGATTATGCGGCGATCGACGGCGCTCTACGGAATCCTGGGCCTGGTGCTGGTTGCATTCGGCCTCATCGATTATTTCATCGCGACCGGCTTCCGGCTCTTCGTCTGGGTCAACATCGCGGCCGGTGTGTTCACGCTGGTCCTTTGGATCATGTCGAGCTACTCGGACATCGCATCGCTGGCCGGGCAACGCTCGACGCGTTACGGGCTGAACGCGGTTCTGTATTCGATCGTGTTCATCCTGATCCTGTGTGCCGTCAACTACATCTCGTCGTTGCATCACACGCGGCTCGATCTTACGACTGAGAAAATCTACAGCCTCTCGACCGAGTCGCAGGCGGTGCTCAAGAACCTGAAGCAGCCGCTCAAGCTCTACGGCTTCTTCCAGGGCGGCGCGAACCCGCAGGCACGCGAGCTGTACGAAACTTACACCTACTCGTCGCCGCACGTAACGTTCGAGATGGTCGATCCGGACAAGCATCCCGAGCTCGCCGAGCGTTACAAAGTCTCGGTGATGGGCACGACGCATCTGCAATACGGTGACGACAAAGCCGGCAACGGCACCAATATCACCGAGCTTTCCGAGGAAGCTCTCACCAACGCCATCCTGCGCGTCAGCAAGCGAACGACCAAGGTGATTGAGTTCCTTGACGGCCATGGCGAAGCCGATATCGACAACACCGATTCGCCGAACGGCTACGGCGCGTTGAAGAAAGACCTCGAGGGCGAGGGCTACGAGGTGCGCAAGCTCCTGCTCGCGACGCAGGCGAAAGTGCCTGACGACGCGAATATCGTGGCGATCGCCGGGCCGATCAAGCCGCTCCTGCCGCATGAGGTTGACGCGCTTAACACGTACCTGAAGGGGGGCGGGCGAGTCGTTACGACGCTCCGGCCGCAACGGCCCGACCAGCCGATCGATGAGACCGCGCTTATCGGCCTGCTCGGCGACTGGGGCGTAACCGTGGACAACGACGTAATCGTCGATCAGGTCGTGCGCCTGTTCGCGGGGCCCGAGCTCGGGCTCAATCCTCTCGTGCAGACCTACGGCGTGCATCCCATCACGAAGGATTTCACCCAGCGCACCGTGTTCCCGATGTCGCGATCGATCGGCGCCGCGGAAAAGCTGAAGCCTGGCATCACGATTACATCGCTAGCCAAGACCAGCGACAGCTCGTGGGGTGAGACCGATCTCGACACGCTCTTCCGCCAGCAGAAGGCGCAACTCGACGCCAAGGACATCCGCGGACCGCTGACCGTGGCCGAAGCGATAGAAGGCAATCTCGAGCAGCTCGGTTACGCCAAGAGCGGCGAGGCGCGGATGGTCGTATTCGGCAGCACCGACTTCGCCGACAATCAAACCTCGACGGAGTTCTTCAACCGCGACCTCTTCATCAACAGCATGGACTGGCTGGCGGGCGAGGAGAGCCAGATTTCGATACGTCCGCGCTCGATGCGCGCGTCGCGTTTCCGCCTCACCGTCGATCAGTTCGCGATTGTCTTCGCTCTCTCCGTACTGATGCTGCCCGAGCTGCTGCTGATCATTGGCATCGCGGTGTGGTGGGAGCGGCGCAACTAGAAGGTCGCGCTACGGCATTTCTCGTTCGATGAATTTTCGAAATACGATCATCGCAATCGTCGTGCTCGCGATCATTGGCGGCTACGCGCTCTACGTTGGCAAATTCTCCAAGCCCGAGGAGACGACGCAGAAGCTGTTCCAGTTGAAGGCCGATGATATTGCGAAGATTGTGCTCAAGTATCCTGACCGCGAGCTCGAGCTCGATCGCAGCAAAGCCTTTGGGCAGTGGTCGATTGTGAAGCCTGTCGGTACCGACGCCGACCAGACCGCGTCCAACAACCTCGCGCGCGCGATCGCTGATTGTCAGCTAGTGAAGACGGTCGAGGACAATGCCACTGATCTCGCGCCGTTCGGACTCGACAAGCCGCAGGTTACCGTTACCGTCACGACCTTCGCCGGCAAGACCTATCCCGGCATCGAGGTCGGCAAGACGACGCCGATCGGCTTCAACGCTTACATCAAGACCACCGACAAGCCCGCGGTGATGCTCACGCAGTCGGCCTTCCAGTCGGGCATGAACAAGACCCTCAACGACATGCGCAATCGCGATCTGATGACGTTCAACATGGACGACGTGCAGAAGTTCGTGCTGGCTAAAGATGACGGCACCACGATCGAAATCGATCGCGACGGCGACAACTGGAAGATCGTCAAGCCTGCCGCCTACAAGGCCGACGACACTCAAGTGCGCGAGGCGCTGAGCGCACTGCTCAACGCCAAGGTTGCGGATTTTATCAATGACGCGCCGACTGCCGTGACCGAGTATGGCCTCGGGAAGCCGCACGCGACCGCAACGGTCTATCTGAAGAACGGCACGCAGCAGTCTCTGCTTTTCGGTTTCAAGCAGACCGAGGCCGGCAAGGACGGTATCTACGTTCGGCGCGGCGAGCGCGCTCCCGTGTACACCGTGCATGAGTACGTGATGAACGACGTCGATCGCTCGTTGCTCGCGCTCCGCGACAAGACGGTGTTCGCGTTCGATCCTGCCAACGTCGAGGCGCTGAACGTCAAGGATGAATTCGGCACATTTACTTTGAAGCGCGCGCCAGGCGGCAAATGGGACCTCGTCGCGGGTGGCAAGACCAATAGCGCCGACGTGCCCGTCGTCGAGCGCTTCCTTGATCAGCTGCGCGATCTGAAGGGCAACACTATCGTCGCCGATCCGATGCCGAGCTTCATGCCGTTCGGACTCAACACACCGGCGATCGACCTGACCTTGTTCGACAAGAGCGGCAAGCAACTTGGCGAAATGAAACTCGCGAAGGTCAGCATCAAGCCGACGACCGCGCCCGCACCGGGCGAACTGCCGGCCCCGACGACTCAGTATTACGCCGCGTCGAGCGCGAGTAAGGCGGTTTACTCAGTCAGCGATTACTATTTCACGCAGCTCAACAAGCCCTCGCGTCTCTTCCTGTCGCGGAGCGCGATCGCGGCCGCAGCCTCGAGTGCCGCACCGCCGGCAGCATCGTCTGCTGCGTCGCCCGCGGCCGCAGCGTCATCTGCTGCTAAGTAGTCACTTGGAGATCGCCCAATAGTCATTGACTATTGGGCGTTATTCGCTGATTTGCATGCAATGTTTCACGTGAAACATTGCGTAAATCTTGGCCTGGTTCAGCATGAAGTGTTCAGCCTGTTCAGGGCTGAAGTGATCGGCCTTGCATTCGCGGTCCGTTCGCGTGAACTCAGCCCGTGCGATTTGCGTGTCAGCCCTCCGCTATCACGTGAGCGATCGCTTCTTTGGCGGTGTGAGTGATGCTCAGGTGGAAGCCGCGGACCTTCTTGCGCTCCGCGAAAGCCGCGGCCTTGCCCGAGAGCACGATCGTCGGCGCCGAGCCACGCCGCCGCACGACTTCGATCTCGGTCCAGCCGACGTTGCGGTTCCATCCTGTGCCTAGCGCCTTCATCGTCGCTTCCTTGGCCGCGAAGCGGGCCGCGTAGCTTTGAAAGCGCGGCCTGCCGCGCGACTCGCAGTACTCGATCTCACCGGGTGTATAAACGCGCGCGCGAAAACGGTCGCCGATCTTCGGCCGTGTCAGCGCGCGCTCGATTCGCTCGACTTCGATCACGTCGATTCCAGTGCCAATGATGTTCGCCATCCCGCCCTCGTCTTCGAGTATTAGCGGCGCCGCGACGGGATTCAAAGCGGCCGTTTGTGCGCGCTTGCGGCATGCGATCGGCGGAATCTATTGTTCAAGACGAGATTCGTTTCGGAACCGGGGAGAGCCTGATGGCCAGACTCAAGATTACCGTGAACAAGACGCGCTGCATCTCGAGCGGCGATTGCACCGAAACGGCGCCCGCCGTATTTCAGCTCGACGCCGACGGCAAATCCGATGTCGTCAATCCTACCGGAGCGGCTGACAGCTTAATTCTCTCTGCCGCGCGCTCATGTCCGGTGAAGGCGATCACCGTGGTTGACGAGGACAGCGGCACGCAGCTTTTCCCGCCGCCCAAGAAGTAGGGCGCGTGGCGCTGAAGAAGCATCGCCCCGGCGCGCTCGCGATCGAGCAGACGCGCGACCTTGCCGCGGTGCGCGCCATGCTAGAGCGAGCCGCAATGCTGACCGACGGAGTCGAGGCGCCCTCTTCATGTTATCTTCTCGCGTACATCGGCGACGAGCCCGTCGGCGTGGTCGGAATCGAGCCACGGCTTGATGCCGCGCTGATTCGATCGCTGTACGTCGCCGACGCTGTGCGCTCGCGGGGACTCGGCGCGAAACTGGTCGCTGCGGCGCGGAAAGCCGCGCACACTCGCGGCGCGCGTCACCTATATTTGTTCAGCACTGAGGCTGGGGAATTCTTTCACCGCCTCGGTTTCGAGCGGGTGCCGGTGGTGGAGACCGTCAAGGCGATGCGCGGCGCGCCGCAGATTGAATACTATCGCGCGCGCCCCGAGGAGCTCGCGCGCGAAGTTACCTGGCATCTGGATATCTCCCGCGACGGCGTGATTGAGCGCTAGAATAGCGCGCAGACTCGCTTTGCCCCCAATGACAAGCCGCGAGCGCTTTTTCCTTATAACCTCGCCCTCCGGGAGAGAGGTCGCTGCGAGCGAACGAAGTGAAGTGAGCAGCGGGTGAGGGCGAACCTCCAGCGACAAGAGAGTGGTTCGTAGTTAGCCTCCGTTGGCCCACGGCCCGCGGTCCGATTCGATTCGAATTGACCGCGGCCTCTCCCAGTGTGCGGCGTCCGCCTGTCAGCGTCAGCCGCGGGCGAGGCTATTCAGAAGCGACGCGCTGATTTTCTGTCCTGAGCGAGCGCTGCGCGACGAGGGATATTGGAGGTCCCGAAGGGGCCGGTGCCAGTTGGCGCGCGAAGCGCGCTTTCCTAATGGTACTCACTTCGACCGCGATTTTAAGCGCCAATGCGCTGATCGATCGGCTGGATAACATCCCTCGACTTCGCTCGCAGACTCGCTGCGCTCGGGATGACACGTAGTGTTTGATCTTCTCAGCCGGAGTTGGCCAGCATCGACATGCGGTAGCGGCCGAGGTAGGCGCCCGTCGCCGTCGTTACCAGCAAATATGGATGCTCACCGAGCAGCGTTGACGCGAGCGCGGGCGTCATATCGGGGCGGATCGTCTGCGGCCCGCCATTGACCGCATCGATCGCGCGCGAACCTTCCGCCTCGCGATCAATCGAACCGAGCAGCACGCCGTGGCGATTCAGCACGACCGCGCGCGGCGACTTGGTGCGCAGCAGCTTCGGCACGAGGTCATCTGGAGTGAGCCGCGGCAGATCATCGACAACGAATTCATCGACGCGGGCGCGGCCAGTCAGTTTGATCCACGCCGTGCGCGGACCCGGCGCGAGATTATTGAGGAAGTAGGGCAGGGTGCGCAGCCGCTCCGATGTCGTCGCCACTGGCTCGGTCGGCAATCGGCGCACCAGCCAGTCGGCCTTGCCGCGCGGGTAGTGGAAGACCTGCGTGAAGCCGAGAAATTCGAGCTGCGCCGCAGCTCGCGCGCTCAAATCTCAGAGCGAATCGCGGCAGTAGACGAGCGCGGGAAGCTCGCGCGTTAGCCGCGCGGGCGCTTCGCTAAGAATCCTCGCAAGCGGAAGATGGATCGCGCCGCGAATATGCGACGCGCGATATTCGTGCGCGGGGAGCACGTCAACGACCTGTGCGCGCTCGTCCTGCAAACGGAGCACGCCGCGGTGGTCGACGGTTTCCATCTGTTCAGTGCGGTCCGGCGGCGATACTCGCGAGGGCTTCCAGAGCTGTCGCGATGACGACCTCGCCGGCGTCTTCGCCGACGCGCGCCGTCTCAACTTCGTAGCCGCCCTCGGCGTAGGCCTCGCGCGTCGGGATATAACCGATCAGGTCGTTGCAGTACCCGACGACGAGCGTATGGCTGAACCACGAATTCGCTTTCAGCGCGTGCGCGAACTCGACGAACGGCTCGCCCGGGATTCCAACGATCGCGACGCCGCCGATCGTGAGAATCGTCATCGTGGTTTTGATCTCGCGCCGCGCAAGATCCACGCGCCGGTCGCGCCGGTTCTGTTCTTCGAGCGACTCGAGCGCCGCTAGTTGTGCGAGCGATAGCTCGTGCTGATCGCGAAGGCGCTTGAGCTGAAAGCCTTCGCCAGCGCGATGATTTTCGAGCGAGGCCTTGGTCTGCGCGACGCATCGATGTGCTTCGGCCAGACGCGCGTCGAGATCGCGGAGCTTGAGCGCGAGCCGAATTCTTTTCACCGCCATCGGCTCGTCCTCGAGCGCCGGCTGCCCGCGAAGTCCCTCCAGCACGGCGCGGCCCGCCGCGTGGCCGTGTTCGCTCGCCACTTCGAAGCTGCCGCGGCTTCGCGGATCGATATTGCCGGTCGCGCCCTGCAGAAAGATCGCGATCGCGCCTTCACCCGCCGCGCTGGATTCGATCTCATCGAGCGCGAAGCCCGGCCAGTCCCGCGAATAGAGCAGGTTGTCCTCGCACAGCACTACGCCGTGGCACGGATAGGTGAAGACGTACGCGAGTGCGCGGCCATTTGCGGAGTAGAAGCCGAGCGCGAGCAGTTCGGACTCTGCGACGCCGGCGTAGTTGGCCGCGAGCTGAATCGAACCGTCGGCTCGCCTCAGCCTCCGATTCGTGCCGAGCGTGAAATGACCCCGCCCGACCCGCATCGTGACTGGTTCAAGCCGATTATTCGCCTCGATCGCCGCGCGCGCGATTTTTTTGGGCAGCGTGCGCTCCCAATCAAGATCGCGATCGTCGCCGGCTTTGGCGTCGGGCTTCGGCGTCGCGAAGATCTTGAAGATCGGGCCCGAGTGCGTGTGCGTTGCGCAGACCATCACAGCGTCGTCGGCGATTCCTGTCGAGGCGGCGACGGCCGCGCGGATTTCATCGGCGACACGCGCGCCGATCGCGAGCACGTCCACGCTGATGATCGCGGCGCGCGTCGTTCCGTCCGAAATTACGATTGCCTGCGCGGCAAGATCGTCGTGAACCCCTAAGGCACGTCCCGTCCTTCGCCCGTAGCCGATCATCGCGATCCCGAGCGGCGGCTCGAGCTTTACGCGCGCGGCGCCTGCGTGAAGGCGGGACATCAGGATGAAGGCTCCTGGCGCTTGAGATCGGCGTTCTTCAGCGCGGCGGCATTGCGCGCGACTTTCTCCGCTGCGGCCACGATATCGTCAACCTCGCGCTCGTCGCCGAGCAGGCATTCGTGCGGTATCGCGACCATCGCATGCTCGAACAGATTCTCCGCGACGGGGCAATCTATCGGTGCGTCGGTCTTCGCGCCGGCCATCTCGCACGCGGCGCGATAGGGCGCCGATTGGCGTGGAAAGAGCGCCGAGCGATAGACGGGCTCGTTGCCGACGCCCGCCGGAATTCCCTCGGCGCGAAGCGCGCGCACGAAGCGGTTCCGCGACACGCCGAGCGCGGCTTCATCAACTATGAAGATGAAGGCGTAGATCGCTTCGCGCGTGACGCGCGGATCGCGCGCGACTGCTCGAAGCCCGCGAACCGAATCGAGCCCTGCGCGAAGGCGCGCCGCGAGCCGGCTCTTCTTTTCGATCTGTTCCGGCAGGCGCGCGAGCTGCGCGAGCAATACCGCGCACTGCCATTCCGTCATCCGGTAGTTCGCGCCGAGCACGGGGCCTTCGAAGGTATCGCCAGGACGTCGCCGCCCGCAGTTGATGATGGACTGGCATCGCTGCTCGAGCTCGGGATCGTCAGTCGTGATCATGCCGCCTTCGCCTGCGGTCATCGGCTTGGTGGTCTGAAAGCTGAAGCATCCGAGCGCGCCCCACGCGCCCGCGCCGCGCTCGCGCCACTGAGCGCCGGGAACGTGCGCGCAGTCCTCGACGATCGGAATCGAATGTTCGCGAGAGATTTTGCTGAGCGCGTCGAGATCGGCGAGCGTTGCGCCGTAGTGAACGGGAATGATTGCTTTGGTGCGGCGTGTGATCAGCTTCCGCACGGAAGAAGGGTCGATGCATCCGTTGTCGGCGAGGACATCGGCAAAGACGGGCCGCGCGAGGCATGCGACAGGCGCGTAGGCCGTCGCCGCAAAAGTGATCGCGGGCACGATCACCTCGTCGCCGGGTCCGATGCCGAGCGCCTTCAGCGCGGCTTCCAGAGCAGTCGTGCCGGATGTAGTCGGAACCGCGAAGCGCGCGCTTTGGAACGCGGCGAATTTCTCGGAAAGTTCACCAGCCTTTCGATTCGGCGAAGGAAAGCCTCCCCAGTTGGCGGACTCGAGAACGTCCAATACCTGCGCTCGCTCCCGCTCATCGAAAACGGGCCAGCGCGGGAAGGGCCGATCGCGGAGTGGCCTGCCGCCGAGGATTGCGAGCGCAGACGACACGGGAAGTCTTCCTCGATAGGAAGAGTTATATCGCGCGCGCCGCGCAGGCGATACGGGCGGAGAGAGAAGCGCGGCGTGGAGCAAAACTGGCGTGCCACGCCGCCGATAAGCTACTTGCGATCGACTTCCTGCAGGATGTACACCTCGGGGCGGCCATCGAGATGCGCTCCGATCTTGCCGCCCATCTCGCGCATATGCGGGGTCTTGCCGTGCGCGTCGAAGGCGGCCTGATCCTGGTACTGCTCGAAGAACACGAAGGTGGTGGGATCCTGCACCGACTTGTGCAGCACGTAGGCGAGCGCGCCGGGTTCGTTGGCGCGCACCTGCTTGATCATGTCCTTGAAGGCGGCCTCGACTTGCGCTTCGCTTCCGGCTTTGGCCTTGATTTTCGCGACTACGACGAGTGGCATGGTTGACTCCTTGGGTGAGATTGCCGCGCTTTGGCCTCCGAGCGGACAGGGCGCGGGCAAGTGACTCGAATGACTGGTCATATCGACAGCGATGCAGATTTTCAAGGCGGCGATGCTGGCGCGCTGCGTGGCTCTTTTCTCGCGGCCCGCCCTCGGTTAACCATCATCAGTCGTTCGCCCCATGTATTCCGAGCGCGGGCGCCATGGGAGAATTGAACCATGCTGGGCTTTGAAATCACCGACGAGCAGCACGAACTGAAAGCGCTCGCCCACAAGTTTGCGGAGCAGGAAATAATCCCGCGCGCCCGGGAGTACGACGATAAGGAAATTTTTCCGCGTGACATCGCGCAGAAGGCGTTTGACGCTGGCCTTATCAACTTCGGTGTGCCAACCGAGCTCGGCGGCCCGGGCCTCGATATCCTGACTACGTGCCTGGTGGCCGAAGAGTTGAACTATGGCTGCGCGGGAATCACCAACTCGATCGCGGCCAACGACCTGGCGACGCTGCCGCTCCTGATTGCTGCGAGCGATGAACAGAAGCGCCGCTATCTCGGCGCGCTCACCAAGCAGCTCAGTTTCTGCGCGTTCGCGATCACCGAGCCGGGCGCGGGATCGGACGTCGCCTCGATGAGTACGACGTATCGGCGCGAGGGCGACGAGTTCATCCTGAACGGCACCAAGCACTTCATCTCGAACGGCTCGGTCGCGGACTGGATCGTGACGTTCGCTACGGCAGACAAGCGCCTCAAGCACAAGGGCATCAGTTGTTTCGTTTTTCCGTCTGACACTCCCGGCGTCACGCGGCGCAGGATGCACGGCAAGCTCGGGCAGCGCGCGGCGGACACGGCGGAAATTTTTTACGAGGACGCGCGCATTCCGGCCAGCGCGATGGTCGGGCGCGAGGGCGAAGGTTTCAAGTACGCCATGGGAACCTTCGACAAGAGCCGCCCCGAAATCGGTGCGATCGCGATCGGCGTCGGGCAGCGCGCGCTCGACGAATGCCTCAAGTACTCGAAGCAGCGGAGCGCATTCGGCCAGCCGATCGCGAACTTCCAGGCAATCCAGTTCATGCTGGCGGACATGGCGATTGAGATCGAAGCGATGCGCCTGCTCACGTACAAGGCGGCGTGGCTGGTCGATCGCGGCGAGAGCCCGAACGTGGTGTCGAGCTACGCGAAGGCATTCAGCTCCGACGCGTGCATGAAGATTACGACTGACGCGGTACAGATCTTCGGCGGCTACGGCTATATGAAGGAGTACCCGGTCGAGAAGCTGATGCGCGATGCCAAGCTGCTACAAATATACGAAGGCACGTCGCAGATTCAGCGCGTCGTGATCGCGCGCAACCTGCTCAAGGAGTAGCGTTCTGGTTCTGGTCGCGATTCTTGTCGGCTTCGGTCGGATGCGGCAGCGGTGGGTCCTCTGACGCGGGCTCGTTGCCCGTCACGGAGCCGACGTAGTTGCCCTCGTGATAGACCCCGACCTCGCCGGTAGTCGGATCGGGGAAAAGATTCCATTCGTCAGGCTTGGACTGTTCCTCCGGGCCGATGAGCGTGGCTTGCGGCACGACCGCCGGCGGTGGCTCTGGAGGCAGAGGAGGCGGCTTTATACCGCATCCCGCGAGAATACACGCTCCGGTGAAGATCGCGGCAACCGTCGCGGTTGAAGCAAGCTTGCGCATGGCCGAAAAGACGCGATGCCTGACGGGCTGAATGCCGTAATTGTCGCGCGGACGCGATGCGGTATCAAGCGGGGTGGCGGCGCGTCACTCTTTGCGGAACATCGCGCCCGCAATCATCGCCGCAAGAGCGCGCGGCGCAAGCCGTGTCGATTGCGCAATCAGGAAGTTGGTAATGCCGTTGATACGGACCGCTTTGCGGCGGCGCGCGGACTCGATGCCTTGCGCAACGACGGTAGCAGCATCCATGTACGCGAAATTCGGCACGCCCGCGCTATCGGTATCGGCGACGGACTGGAATTCGGTGCGCGTGGGACCCGGGCAGAGTGCGAGCACCGTCACCCCCGTGTCTTTCAGCTCGCGCGCGAGCGCCTCGGAGAAGCTCAGCACGAAGGCCTTGGTTGCGGCGTACGTGGCCATCCAAGGCACCGCCTGGAAGGCGGCGGTCGAGGCGACGTTGATAATGGTCCCGCTTCGCCGCGTGACCATCGCGGGCACGAAGAGCCTGGTTAGCGTGACGAGCGCGCTGACGTTCAAGTTGATCTCCTCGAGCTCGCGGTCGATCGGCAACTCGACGAACGCGCCATGCGTGCCGAATCCAGCGTTGTTCACGAGGTAGCCGATTTCGAGGCCGGCTTTTGTTACCTCGGAATGCAACGCCGCGGCAGCGCCGGGCGCCGAGAGATCGCTCGCGAAGATCGAAACGTTGGCGGCGCCGAGCTGGCGCGCCTTGGCCGCGACCTGCTCGAGGCGATCTTTTCGGCGCGCGACCAGGGCGAGGTCGTGGCGCTCGCGCGCGAGCTGGTACGCGAATTCCTCGCCGAGGCCACTCGAGGCGCCGGTGATAAGCGCCGTGGTCATGCCTCTTTGATCCCCAATTCGTCGCGGAAGTGATCGAGCGATTTCTGCAGGCCTACTATCAGCGGCGTCGTGGGCTGCCATCCGAGAACTTTCTTCGCGAGCTCGATATTCGGCCGGCGCCGCACTGGATCGTCGGGGCGCGCAGGCTTGATGACGACCTTCGAGGAGCTGCGTGCGAGATCGATCGCGAGCTTCGCCAGCTCCTTGATCGTGAACTCGTCGGGATTGCCGATATTGATCGGTCCGATGTGCTGCTCCTGGTTCATCATGCGCACGAGCGCGTCGATCATGTCGTCCACGTAGGCGAACGCGCGGGTCTGCTCGCCGTCGCCGAAGATCTCGAGGTTCTCGCCGCGGAGCGCAGCGACGCAGAAGTTGGAGACCACACGCCCGTCGTTGATCGCCATCCTTGGCCCGTAGGTGTTGAAGATGCGCACGATGCGGATGTCGATGTTGTTCTGCCGGTGATAGTCCATCATCAGGCACTCGGCGACGCGCTTGCCCTCATCGTAGCAGGAGCGCACGCCGATCGGATTGACGTGTCCCCAGTAGGATTCGGTCTGCGGATGTTGCTCGGGATCGCCGTAAACTTCGCTGGTCGAGGTGAGCAGGATTCGGGCGCGCACGCGCTTGGCGAGGCCGAGCATGTTGATCGTGCCCATCACGCTGGTCTTTATCGTCTTGACCGGGTTGTACTGGTAGTGGACGGGCGAGGCGGGACAGGCGAGGTGAAAGATGCGATCAACTTCGAGCAGTATCGGCTCGACCACGTCATGGCGGATCAGCTCGAAGTTGGGATTGGGTACGAGGTGCTTGACGTTCTGGCGCTTGCCACTGAAGAAATTGTCGAGGCAGATGACCTCGTGGCCGTCCTTCAGCAGCCGCTCGCATAGATGCGAACCCAGGAATCCAGCGCCTCCGGTTACCAGTGCACGCACTTCGTTCCTCCTCGGCCGAAGATCAAATACTCAGCGGCGGTTTTCGTGCGCGATTGCCAATACTGTGTCGATTACGTAGTCCACATCCTCGTCGGACATCGAATAGTAAATAGGTAATGAGAAGCAGCGGCTGAAGATATCTTCGGCGACCGGGAAATCACCGGTCCGATAGCCATACATCCGCTGATAGTAGTGCATAGTGTGTAGTGGGATGCAGTGGACTGAGCATCCGACGCCGCGCTCGCGGAGCTTCTCGACGAACTGGTTGCGCCCGATGCGCATCCGCTCCGGCCGCATGCGCATCACGTAAAGATGCCATGCGTGCTCGACGCTCGGCTCGACGTAGGGAGGCTGGAGGGTATCGTCGGCGCGGAGCGCTTCGCTGTAGCGGCGCGCGATCTCGGCGCGGCGGCGCTTGAAGTCCTCGGCGCGCTTCAATTGGGCAAGGCCGATTGCGGCGTGCACGTCGGATAGGTTGTACTTGAAGCCCATGTCGTGGATTTCGTAGTACCACGAGCCGCTCTTGTCGTAACGCTTCCACGCGTCCTTGTTCATGCCGTGCAGGCTCGCAATCGCGATCTTTTCCGCGAGCGCGTCGTCGGCGGTCGTGATCATCCCGCCCTCGGCGGTGGTGAAGTTTTTGGTCGCGTAGAAGCTGAAGCAGGTGAGATCGCCGATCGTGCCGACCTGGGCCATGCCGCGGCCTTCCATGTGGCGCGAGGCGCCGACTGCGTGGGCAGCATCCTCGACGATCTTCAGGCCGTAGTCGCGCGCGATTTTGAGCAGCCGATCCATGTCGCAGACCTGGCCTGCGAAATGGACGGGCAGCAGCGCGCGCACCCGCTTGTGGCGGCCGCTCTCGAGCGTCTCCTCAACGCGCGCGGGATTGATATTGAACGTGCCCGGGTCAACGTCCACGAAGACTGGCCGCGCGCCGAGATAGCCCATCACCTCGGCGGTCGCGGTGAACGTAAAGGGCGTCGTGACCACCTCGTCGCCAGGGCCGATGCCGAGCGACCACAGCGCTAGATGCAGCGCGCCCGTGCAGTGCGCGAGCGCGAGCGCATGCTTCGCGCCAACATACTCGGCGAACTCCTGTTCGAAGCGCTTGGCCTTGGGTCCGGTGGTGATCCATCCGGAGCGCAGCGCCTCGAGCACTTCGCGTTCCTCTTCGGGGCCAATTGCGGGACGATGAAAAGCGACCTGTCGCATCTTATGGTCTTTCACTATCGCGACCGTGCCTGGATGTGTCGAGAATCACGCGGTCGAGGAAGGTTCTCTTTGCGCGCCGTGGAAAACCGGCTAAACAGTTCGTCGACACCGTGCAGCGGCGCCTCGCGAAGTATAGAGGATAGCCGGAAATCGGAGCAAGGCGGTTTGAATTGAAGCGCGCGGGATGGGTCGTGTGGGGCGCGATCGCGGCCTGGTACCTGCTGTCGTGGGCGGTGCTGCATCCACTGGCCAACGCACCGGTGGCCGACAGCTGGCTCTACGGCGAGGCGGTGCGTCGCTACCTGCAGACGGGAGAAATCCGCTTCGCGGGCTACGCGCAGGCGATGCCGATCGTCCAAGTTTACTATGGCGCGTGGTGGGCGCGACTCTTCGGCGGGGGCTCGGCGTCGCTGGAGATCGCCGACGTGGTGCTGGCTGCGCTCGGGGCAACGTTCCTTTACGGCATTGCACGCCGGTCGGGCGCGAGTCTCGTCGCTGCGGCGATCGCTACCGGCTGCCTCATCGGAAATCCCTGCTACACGTTCCTCAGCTTCTCATTCATGACGGAGATCCCGTTCTTGATGCTGATGCTCGGTGCGTGTCTCGCCTATGCGGAAGCTGCGGGACGTTTCGAATCGGCGTGGCTCTGGATCGCAGCGGTTGTTTCGGTGCTGTGCTTTCTGGTGAGGCCGTTCGCGGCGATGATGATCGTGGGATTTGTGGGCGCGGAGTTGATCTTCAGCGCGGGATTGTTCAACCCGGAGCGGCGCGATATCCGGCGCATCGTGCGGAGCCTGTCTCCATTCGCAGTCGCATCGGCGGTGTGCATCACGATCTGGCTCTGGGAGACAGTGATAAATCCGCGGCCGTGGGACCTGCAGGTGACGCTCGGGCATTTTGCACATCTGACCGACGCGCCGCTCGCAAATTATCTGCGCGCGGGACTGCTGGGGCCGCTGCTCTATCTCGGTACGGTGCTGAGTCCGATGGCACTGATGCAATTATTCGGGGTGCGGAGGAGGGCAGTGATTGCCTGGGGCGCGGGATTCTTCGCGGCGACCCTGGCGTTGAGCCGCGTCGATACAAGACTCCCGGTATCGCCCGAATACAGCTGCTTCGGTGGATGGGACAACGTGATGATCCTGCGCGGCATGCCGAACCGGTTCTACTGGAACAGCGGCTGGCAGTACTTCTGGATGGCTCTGGGAGCGATCGGCGCGGGTGCTCTCGTAGTAGCAGCACGGGACGCAATCGCGCGTATAGATCGTGCGGCGGCGGCGCTCGTGATCGCGGCGATGCTCTATTGGGCGGCGACGATCCCGCTCTGGTTCTACAACGATCGCTATTACATCGTGATGGTGCCTGCCGGATGTCTGCTGCTCGCGATTGCACCATGGCCGAAATGGAAATTTGCGCCAGCACTTGCGGGAGCGCTGACTCTGCTGATGGCGACGCTCTCGCTCGGCGGCGCGTACGCCTACCAACGCGGGATTGCGGCCGTGACTGCGGTTCGCGACACGCTCGAGCGAAAAGGTGTTGCACGCTCGGAGATCGACGCAGGTTATTCGATCAACGGTAGCGATCTCTATCGCTATCCCAAGCACGGTATCGACACGATGGCGCTGGAATCAGGCATCCCGATGATTACCTCGCCGGGAATCGACCAGTACACGATCGCGAGCGGCCCAATTCCCGGGACCAGGGTGATCCAGCGGTTCAAATGGCCAGGAACATTCGGGCTAGGCTCGCGCTACCTCTACGTGATGCGCAAGGAGGGTCCGCCGCCGAGTGATTCGGTTCAGCCACCCGTCGGACGATCGCCCGACAAATAAACAGGGCGGCTCGGGGTGCCGAAGCCGCCCTCACAAAGACCGGATAGGGTTCGTAGGGTTATGTCCATCCGGGCTCGCTGCCGGAAGCCATCCGCACAGAATGGGATATGCGGCTTGCTGCGCCGCTGGCGCCACAGAAATTCGCGCCGGGCGATCCGCGCGCATGGGTCCCGGACCCAATTGCGGGTATCCGCTAAGGAAGGCGTTCCATTGGAGTGATCAGTTGACCATCCAGATAACCGTAGAAAATGAAACGGCCGAAACATCAGTTCCGGCCGTTTCGCTATCCGTGACTATCGGGTCAGATTTCGTAGGTCATCGTGAACTCGAGCAGGCTCATGCGCTATAACGGCTATACAGGAACGAATCGGTGTAGCGGCCGCTCTGGCCCAGTAACGGAACGTGTCGGTTGAGGCGAAGGCGCCAACGTTATCGTCGATGTCCACTCCAAGACGTTACCCCAGTCAACTGTCCGTTCATCAGCCAGTTGGTCGCGGCGAGGAAGAAGAAGTTCGAGATCTCACGCTGCTTGCCCGCAGTCGCATCCGTGGGCCGACCCGGGAATCAGGTGTTGACGTACTGGAAGGTGAGGACGGTGTGCTGCTTAGAAATCCACAGAATGTGAGTCGACGGTCGCCCGCGATGGTGAAGCGCGCGCGCTCGGTCCGGTCCCACCCGGTCGCATTCTTCGGCGCGCCAACGGCGTAGTCCGGCTCCCACAGCACGTCGTAGCAGTACACTATGTCGGTGAGCGCCTTGTCGTAGTAGGTACCGGTAGGACGGAAGAAGTTGTTGCGCTTGTAGTCGGACTCCGAAGGATCGGCAACGCTGCCGAACTTCATTACGCCCGGCTGCGGCGGCAACGGGATGGCGATCCCGCTTGAAGTGCTCTCCGAGATGCCTTCGGCAGGAATCGCGAAAAGGGTCGTCATGAAGCGCGAGGGCGATCACTGGTACAATGCTGCGATCGCCAACGTTCTGACTCTCAGCATCAAGCTGGGAATTATCTGTGTTTATCGTGCGGAGCTGGAGCCGTCGCTCACGTTCGTTGTGAAGGAGACCCTACCGTCCATCGCTTACGGCGCTTGGCTAATCGGAGCTTGCGTCGTCGGTGGACGGGCCGGGCGAGATGTCGGAGGGGATGCCGGTCTTTTGCTCGACAGCTTTCTCAAGCTTCTGCATGTCGATTTGATCGGCGATTCCCTGCTCCTGCGCCTGCTTGACCGCGTAGGCCCAGAGGCCGGCGTAACGCCCGTAGAGGTCCTCGTGGACTTCGACGTAGATATCGCCGCCGCGGTAGCCGTACTTCACCGGCTCGTATACGAACATCCCCGGCGTACCGATCTTTACCTTGTCGTACAGCCGCTCGATGTCCTCGGGATACAGGCGGACGCATCCGTGGCTCACCGTCATCCCGACGCCCCAGGGAACGTCGGTGCCATGTAGAGCGTACTCCGGCAGCGTCAGTTCGATACGATAGTGACCGAGGGGATTGTCCGGGTCGCCGCCAGGCACGACGTGGTCGGCCTCGCCGTCGCGTTCGAGGTGTTCCTTGTAGATATCCTCAGGAACGACCCAGGTAGGATTGTGGGTCTTCCCGCGCACACGCCAGTCGCCCACGGGAGTCTTCCAGTCGTAGCGTCCGAGGCCAACTGGAAAAGTGTAAACCACACTAGGCATCACGCCGCCGTGGCTCTCATGATGCGATGACATCGAAATCTTGTTGACCTTGCCGTTCGGCATCGAGCCGGTGGGAGACGGATAGTAGTAATAGATCCGCATCTCGGGGATGTTCAGGATGATTCCCTCGTGCGGCGCGTTGGGCAGGATATGCTCGTCGGGCAGGATGATTTGCTTGCCGACCGGTGGCCCCCACCAATCGATGTGGCCATTGGCGTCGGAGATTTCCTTGGCCGTCACGCCGAACCATCGCCCGACATCGAGCAGCGTGTCACCCTTCTGAATCTGATAGGTGACGAGGTTGCCGATGATGTTGTCTTTGCCGTGCGGCAACGGATACGCGTAGAGCGGGCGGCGCGCGAACTCGTCCTCGCTCCAGGCCGCGGCGAAGCGCGGAAGTGAGATCGTGAGAGCGGCGAGGACTGCCACGCCGACGAACAACGCGAATATCCGACTATGCTTGGAAAGATTCACAGGCCACCGCCGCTTGAAGATCCGCCCCACCGACTGCACAGCTTTCGCGTTAAAATGATACGCGCGCGCTTATTCTCCGATCAACCGAAGATTGGCAAACTTTAGTACCAGTAACTTGACCCCGCCCCGTTCAAAATTTACCCATGCCTTGGCTGCGTCGCCTCGCCCCTCGCGCCGATGAATCACGCCGCGGCCGAACGCAGGATGAATCACGCGCGCGCCGACGCGTAGTCCGTCGCCGCCGCCTCCTAGGCTCTCTGTTTCGGGCAACTGGCTGTCTGAATAATCGACGTATGGTTCACGAGGCGAGAGCGGACGAATTGGTCCGGATGGGCGTTCCGGCGCGATACGCCTGATGAGACCGGGGTCAACCTCGGCCATGAATCGCGAAGGGCGAGTTTCCTGGCGCTGACCGTAGAGTTCACGCGAAAGCGTGTTTGACAAATAGAGCAGGTTGCGCGCGCGCGTCATCCCGACGTAGCAGAGCCGGCGCTCCTCCTCGATTTCCTCGCCACTTTCTTGAGAGCGGCTGTGCGGGAACAAGCCTTCCTCCATCCCGGCGATAAACACGGCAGGATACTCGAGGCCTTTCGACGTATGCAGCGTCATCAGCGCGACGCGTCCACCGCGCGAGTCGATCTGATCGGCATCGCTCACGAGTGCGACGCGCTCAAGGAACTCCCCGAGGCCGCCGCCGCTTCGCTCGGTATCGAAGCCGCTGGCCGCCGCGAGCATCTCGGCCAGGTTCTGCTGGCGCTGAGGCGCGTCGGCGAGCGCGTCGAGATAGGCCTCGAAGCCGCTGTTCGCGACGACCGCCTCGAGGATTTCCCGCACCGGCGCCGATTCCGCGCGCATCATCAGTTCGCGCATCCATCCGTAGAGCGCGCCCGCCTGCTTGGCAATCTTCAGTGCGACCTTCGAGTACGCTTCCATCCTGCCGAGCGCCTCGAAGGCTGTGATATTTTCTTGCGCCGCGGTCTCCGCGATCGCCTCGAAGGTTTTGGCGCCGATTCCACGGGGCGGCACACCGACCATCCGTTCGAGGCTCACGACGTCCGCAGGATTCGCGATCACGCGCAGGTAGGCGAGCAGATCCTTGATGTCGCGCTGCTCGTAGAATCGGACGCCGCCGACGACGTAATAGGCGATGCGCCGGCGCACGAGAGCTTCTTCGATCACGCGCGACTGCGCATTGACGCGGTAGAACACAACCACATCGGCGGGGCGCATCCCGCGCGTGGCGACGAGGCTCGCGATCTCGCGTGCGATGAAGTCAGCCTCGTCACGCTCGGTGACGCCGGTGTAATACGTAATCTGCTCGCCGGCGTCGTTTTCGGTCCAGAGATTCTTGACCTTGCGCTCGGTGTTGTTGCGAATGACGGCGCCTGCGGCGGCGAGAATCGTCTTGGTCGAGCGATAGTTCTGCTCGAGCTTGAAGATCTGCGCGTTCGGATAGTCACGCTCGAAGTCGAGGATGTTGCGGATATCGGCGCCGCGCCATCGGTAGATCGATTGATCCTCGTCGCCCACCACGCAGAGGTTCTGAGTGCGTTCGGCGAGCGCGCGCACGAGCAGGTACTGCACGTGATTGGTGTCCTGGTACTCGTCAACCAGGAGATGCGCCGCGCGCGATTGCCATCGCGCGAGCACCTCTGGATGCCGGATGAAGACCAGGTACGTCTGGAGTTGCAAATCGCTGAAGTCCATCGCGTTGATGGCGTGAAGCCGCTCCTGGTAGAGGCGGTAGAGATGCGCGATCGTGGTTTCGCGACCGCCTTCCGCCGCCTTCAGCATCTCCTCCGGCGTGACCGCCTCATTCTTCGCTTGCTCGATTCGCGCGCGGACTTGCTCGGGAGCGGGCGAGTCGGGGAGCTTAGCTTCCTCGATCACTCGCCGCATCATCGACATTGAATCGCTCTCATCGAAAATCGAGAAATTGCGGTCGTAGCCGATGCGTTCAGCCTCCTGGCGCAGAATTCGCGCGCACGCCGAATGAAACGTGCTCACCCACGGGAGCCGCGTTTCGCCGTCAAGCAGCGACGCGACGCGCTCGCGCATCTCGCCGGCAGCCTTGTTGGTGAATGTTACGGCCAGCACCTCGCCGACCTCAGCCTTGCGCTCGGCCAACAGGTGGGCGATACGGTAAGTAAGCACGCGGGTCTTGCCGGAACCGGCGCCAGCGAGGACAAGGATCGGGCCGTTGGGCGCAAGCACCGCGGCCTGTTGCTCAGGATTCAAGTCGCCGATTCGTACTGATGCCATCGTTGATACTGCACGCGGAAGCTGGCGCGGAGCTTTTCAGGATACCGGCTCGGCGCGGGCGCGAAAAGTACGCGTCGCGTAGATTGGAATTCTCCAAGATGATTTCATTCGCGGACTGACCATCGATGGCGACGTACGAACCGCGCGACAAGTTCTATCGCAAGGCCCGCCAGCTCGGTTTGCCTTCGCGCGCAGCGTTTAAAATCGAAGAATTGATCGCGCGCGGCGATCTGGTGCGAAAAGGCGGTCGCGTCGTTGACCTCGGATGCGCACCCGGAGGATGGCTCGCCATCCTCGCCCGCGCGGTAGGTCCCGACGGCTTCGTCGTGGGCGTCGATTTGGCTGAGGTCAAAGGTGCGCCGCGCGGCGTCGTCACGATGGCCGGCGACATCCTCGATCCTGCCGTGAGCGAGCGGGTCGCTGCGGCGCTCGGCGGCAAGGCGGACCTCGTCACCAGCGATCTCGCACCAAAGCTCACCGGTATCGCCGTGCGCGATGAGGCGCGTTCGCACGAGCTTATCGAGATGGCGCTTGAATTCGCGATACACACGCTGGCCCCGGGAGGCACACTGATCGCGAAAATCTTCATGAGTGGCGATTTCACCGCGATCGTGCGGAAGTTCAAGGAACATTTCGCCAAGGTTGAAGTGAAGCGGACGAAGGCAAGCCGTCCCGGCTCGGCCGAGCTCTACGTTATCGCCCGCGATTTCATTCGATAAAGTGCGGCTGACAATTGTGATCACTTGGCACTGATAGTGTTAAGCGCGTAGTGTGTATTGCCATGAGCGCTGTAGGCGGAAGGAAACTCTGCCTGCTGGCGTTGGCGGCAGTGGCTGCCGCCTGCGCATGCGGCCGTTCGTCAATTACCCAGCCCGCACGGCTCGAGCAGCCCTCGGTACACGACGTTCAGGTCCAGGTGACAAACGTCGGTTTCGACGAGAGTACCGGCGCGCATTATGTCCTTCTCGACGACAAGGACGAGGCGCGTGAATTGCGCGTTGACATAGGACCCAACGAGGCTTTCGCGATCAAGCTCGCGCTCAACAACATTCAGCCGCCGCGCCCTCTTACGCATGACCTGCTGAAGTCTGTCATCCAGCAAACCGGGAACCGCGTCGATCGCATCGTGATCTGGGACCTGCGCGACGACGTTTACTACGCCAAGATCTTCATGGACCACGGCCGCGTCTCGGTGGATAGCCGTCCGAGCGACGCGATCGCGCTCGCGACCGAAGTGCACGCACCGATCTACGTTTCTGACAAACTGTTTGACACCACGCCGGCGATGGGTGCTTCGGTTGAGGGTAAACTTCCCGACACCGCACGTGCGCTCGGGATAGTGGTGCAGCAGGTGACGCCAGATATCGCGCAGTATTTTGGATTGGTGCGGCCCCACGGCGTGTTGGTGGCTGAAGTCGATCCGGCGGCGGCGAGTTGCGGACTCCAGCGCGGCGACATCATTACTAAGGTCGGCAGCCGCGACGTGAAGCACCTTGATGACTTCAACGCCGATGTTGCGTCAGTGGCGCGGAGCTCGCCCTTGCTGCTGACTATCCGCCGCGGCGCGCTGTCGCGCACTATCTCGCTCGACGACGAAGTCGGCCGCTAAGCGCGCTTTATCAGCACACTCAAAAGGAAGCGCGGATCGAGCGGATAGTTCACGCTGAGCCCGCCGAATTCATCCTCGAACTGATTCAGGCAGGAGTTGACGAAGTCGCTCGTGCGTCTAAGGGCTTCGTTATCGAGCCGCTCCTTGAGGGCAGTTTCGACCGAGCGATGGAACTCCTCGCTGAGATGCGCCGGCGTGCCGTTCTGAGTGACGACTGCGGCGCGAATCGAGGTTAGCCGGCTCTCTTCAAGCGGCTCCGCATCGAGCCTGTGGTCGATAAAGTTCCGCACCATCGCCGTCGCGAAGATTTGGCTCAAATGAATCTCGCGCGCGGCCACCGCCGAGCGGAATCGCGGCGAGGCGATATCGATCCCGAGCAGCTTGCGGAACAGCTCCGCGATCGCGTCGATCTGATCGAGAATCGCATAGCCAAGATGGATATCGCGGATTGCGCGGAAGCATCGCATCTCGACTGCGCCGCCGCTGTCGAGCGCTGAATAGAAACGCGGCTGCGGCTCGAGGAAACCGGCCAGTGCCTCGCGATAGGGGCTGTCCAGGTACGAGACTTCGCTGCGCAAGTTGCCCACGCCGAGCATCCGCATCGTAGCCTCGGCGCGCTTTCTCAAGTCGATCGTGAGGCTGACGCCTAGCCGGAAGAGCAACTTCAAGTGGGTGTCGCGCAGATGCTCGATGGCGGCTTCGAGGTCGCCCGCCGCGAGATACTCGAGGCCTAGGTTCAGATAGTCGTGCGTCATCTCGACGGCGACGCGCACGGCGTCGAGGTTGCCGAAATCGATCGAGCGCGCGACCAGCACCTGATTGCTGACCATCGCCATCTCACTCCGAAGCTGGCGCTTGCCGTCGGCCGCGAATCCCGCCGTGAGCGCGGTGTTGAAGAGCGAGTGGTCGCCGCCGGCAACCGTGGGCGCGGAGCTCGGTGGCACCAGCTCGGCGGGGTCGAGCAGCTCGGCGCGGCTCGGCGGTTCGTACTGCTTCAGGATCTCGAGAAAACTGCGCGGGTTGATGTACGCGAAGACATCCTGCGCCTCGTAGTAGTCTGGAAAGCCGCGATCGTTGAGGCGTGCGCTCCGGAACTGGTAGGCCTGCTCCTCGAGCTCGGCCTTCACGCCCCAGTAGCACTCGTCCATCAGGCCCGCGAAATACTTGTAGTCGCGCTCGAACACCTCTTCGATGAAATCCGAGATGTGCTGCGAGAGCTGGTCCTGACGCGTGAACTCGATCAGGTAGTGCTCGTCGAACTGGACGTAACGGTTCGACGGCGCATCAGGCGACGATGCGGGATCGTCGAGGAGATGCACCTTGATGTAATCGCGAAGCAGGATCGAAACGAGCTCCAGGTCGAGCTCCATCAGGCCCTCGGCAAGGCATCGGCGGCCGCCCTCGGCGAGCGCCTCGATCCACTCGCGCATTCGCTTGAGGTTCGGCCGGTCCTTGTCCCAGCAATCGAGGTCGAAGAGCGACTTGACCTGCTCGGGCAGCGCCAGGCTCAAGAGGTCGCTCGCGTCGGCGCTGCCAATCTCCTTGACGGTGTAGAAAAGCGTCTCGGGCGAGAACGACTGCACCAGCCGCTGGGCCTCGGGCGCGGCGAGAATCAGGTCGCGTTTCTGGCGCGCGGGCAAGCCGTACAGGAACTCGAGCTTCTCCTGGAAGGGAAGGTTCAGGAACTCGTCTTGTCCTCTGACAGCCATAAATTCGGCGCGCGAAAGCGCCTGATGCGCACGATACTACCGGTGCCGATCTCCGACAACTAAGGATCCGAAATTTAATTTCGCCGTTCCCCTCGTGGCGTTTTTCAGTCTGTGATAAGATGTTTCTTAGTCTTGAAGCGCCGCAAAATTCCCGTCGCGATGACAATCGCGGGCAGCGATCCGGGCGGCGGCGCGGGTCTCCAATCAGACATCAGGACCTTCGCGGCGCTCGAGGTTTACGCCTACTCGGTGCTGACCTCCGTCATCGCGCAATCGAGCTCTCACGTGGCGCGTGTATCGCCCGTAACTTCAGCCCTTGTCCTCGCGCAGGTCGAGGTGCTGGTCGGGGAAGCGCGGCCAGCCGCGACCAAAACGGGCGCGCTTGGGAATGCCAGGATCGTCCGCACCGTCGCCGATGCGATTACGAAGTTCAGATTACCCGCGCCGGTTGTCGATCCCGTGATCATCGCCTCGGACGGTGCGCGCTTACTCGAGCGCCGCGCTGAGGTACTACTTCGCGACCGTCTGATTCCACTCGCGCGTATCGTCACGCCCAATGTGCCGGAAGCTCAGGCGCTGACAGGAGTGAAGATTCGCGACCGGGAATCAGTTCGTGAAGCGGCGCGGAAAATCGTTGCGCTGGGTGCGCGCGCGGCGCTGATCAAAGGCGGGCACCTGAGGGCGGGTGCTTACGCGACAGATCTCTTTTACGACGGCCGCAACTTCATCGAGCTGACAAGCCCGCGTATCGCGGGCGGCGGCGCGCATGGTACGGGATGCGTCCTGTCGGCGGCGATCGCGGCGTATCTCGCGCGCGGCGAGGGGCTCGAAGACGCAGTCCGCAAGGCAAAGCAATTTCTGACTACGGCGCTGCGCGGCAGTTTTAAAATTGGCAGGAGCCGCGCGCTGCTCGATCAGTTCGCGCCAAGGCGATGAGGAATCTTGACCAGCACGTCGCGAAATGCGACGGAGCCCGCAATCACGCACAGCGCCGAGATACAGTCCGTGTCTGGACTCGGTGCGAGCAGCGTGATTGCAAGCGGCGCGATGATTCCGACCAGCAGCGTGAGCCACATAGCCGCCGGAAACGCCCGCCGCGCGCCGCGCGTCCACCGGTCGCCCTCACGTTCCAGCGCAACGAACACAATCGCGTAGACGACAAGGATCCAAACCAGCGCCGTGCGTAGAAACGCCTTAGTGTGATCCGCCTGCGCGAGCGCTGCGCTCGCGAGCAACACCGCCACGCCCATCGAGCCGGCCGAAATCGAGATCAGAGCACCCAGCCACCGCATCGAGCTCCATCCGGGTTGCGCCGTCGTACTGAAGAGCACGCCCTTGTAGTTGGCGACGACGAGCGCGAACGGCAAGCCGAACAGCGCCAGAAACGAAAGCGTGTGACCGCCAATCGGAAGAATCGAGATTGCAAAGCAAACGAACGAGACGAAAGAGAACACGACGATCCCCCATACTCCCACCGACATCGGTGAGCCGGGTTTGAAGACGCGCGTCATGTTCATGAATCGCAGCGGGTCGCCGAGGTCGATGACGAGGCACACGAGATCGACGAGCATCACGGGAAAGGCGAGTACGAAGCCGACTCTTGCCACGGCGCGATCGGTATCGTCGCCAAGTAGATAGATGATCGCGGCGACCGCGAAGAGTCCTGCGGCAAGCGACGAGCACAACAGATCGATCGCAACCGACGTATGCCATGGCGGCGCCTTGGTGACGACGCGCGTTGCGGCAGGTGATTCAGCTCCGGACATGAACGATCACCGCGATCGCAAGGATTGCAATCCAAATAAGCGTGCCCGCCGCGCCGCGGATATAGTCGCCGATCATATGCCGCTGCGGCGTGTCAGGTTTATCGGGCAGGCCGTAACGAGACGGTTCGTCGAGCAACAGAAAGAAGGCGCCCAGCGCGGAGTAAGTATCGGTCGCGCGCTCGCCGTAGAGCCTCGCGCCCTTGAAGCCACGCGCCTTCACTTCCTCGAGCCGATTGGCGGCGTGCGCGCGCAGTTCATCGAGCGGACCGAATTTGATCGATTCGGTCGGGCAGGCTTTCGCGCACGCGGGAATCATGTCGTCGCGCTGGCGGTCATAGCATAGCGTGCACTTGTGCGCGTGACCGTCGAAGGCGCTTCGCGAGATGACGCCGAATGGACACGCCGCCACGCAATAGCCGCATCCGTTGCAGATGTCCTTCTGGATATAAACGTCGTTGAATTCGTTGTGGATGATCGCCCCGGTGGGGCACGCCATCTGGCAGGGTGCGGTGTTGCAGTGCTTGCAGACGTCGCTCATCATCAGCCAGCGGCCGTTCTGCGCTTCCATCAGGAGCGACGTGAGGTCGAGATTCAGGTCGGGAGGCGAAGGGGGCGCTGCGGAATCGCCGT
>JASHQJ010000457.1 GCA_030037595.1 Candidatus Binataceae bacterium | reverse complement strand
GGCAGACGCCGCGTGACGGTCAACCCGGTTCGCTTACCCTCGAGCATCGCGCGCAAAGTCTTGACCGTTTCGCGCATGCGCGCGAGCGGCTCGCCCATCTCGATGCCCAGCGCGGAGTTGCCCTCGCGATGTCCCGTGCCGAGGCCGAGGATGAAGCGCCCGCCACTGAACTCCTGCACCGCGGCAGCCTCGTTGGCGAGCAGATTCGGATGGCGGAGGTAGATGTTGGTAATCGCCGTGCCGAGCATGATGCGCTTGGTGTGCATCCCGAGCGCCAGCGAGCAGGCGAGTGAATCGTTGTTGGCCTCAGTCATGAAGATGCCGTAGAGGCCGGCATCCTCGGCCGCCTTCGCCCATTCGATCAGCGTGGCGGGAGGACTGTCGGGCATGGTGGAGGCGGCGATCGCGATATTCGGCATGTGAAAATCCTTTTGGGTTGGTCGCGCGACAGTTTCACCATCGCGCGCCACGCGTCAAGCGGACATGCGCGCGGCGCTGGACTTCCTCGTCATAGCCAAAGTAGAGATTACTGGATTCGGAACGTTCGAGCCTGGCGGGGTTTGACCGGCTCGCCTAACTGGGAGGAGGACACTCATGAAACGTTTGGGGATTGCGCTTATCGCGGTGGGCATGCTGCTGACGGCGGTAAGCATGGGTTACGCGAAGGACCTGACCACTACGGGTCTCGAAGAGGCGTTCATCGACGCGGTCGGCACCTGCGGACCGTCGAGCTCGGTCGCGGGCTCGCTCGGCAAGTCGACGGACCCTGCGGTCAAGATTGCGCTGCGCGATGCGCTGATAATCGAGGCGGCGGACGATGCGGCCGGCGTAGCGGGCGCCAATGCTGCGCATTCGGCGTGCATCAAGAAGGAGCTCGGCGCTCGCGGCTACACGGCGAATCAAGAAGCGGCGCTACCCTACTGCGCGAAACACGACTGGCCCGATCCATTCTCGAACCTCGGCAACTGCATCAAGAATCACGGGCAACTCGAAGGGGCGCTCGGCAAGTAATCGCCAGCCATTCGGCGATTTGGTACACAAGGTGCCGGCGCGATCATCCGATCGCGCCGGCGCCGCTAGTCGAGCCCGTATTTGCGGCGTTTTCGCCAAAGCGTCGCCACGTTGATCCCGAGCATGTCGGCGGCTTCTTCCAGCGTCATCGCCTGCTCCAGCACGAGCTCGATATGCCGGCGCTCGAGTTCCTCGAGCGTCAGGCTATGGTCAAGCTTCCGCGGCTCGGCAAGGATTTTGTCCGGCAGGTCGCTGACGGTGATCCGTTCGCCGCCGCTCAGGATGACGGCCCGCTCGATTGCGTTGCGCAGCTCGCGGATGTTCCCCGGCCATGCGTACGCCGCGAGCGCGTCGCGCGCGGCAGGCTCGAACTCGCGCACCGGTTTGTTGTGCGCGGCAGCAGCCTGCCGGGCGTAGTGCTCCGCCATCTTGAGGATCTCGCCCGGCCGCTCGCGAAGCGCCGGCGCGTGCAGCTCGATCACGTTGAGGCGATAGTAGAGGTCCTCGCGAAAACGTTTTTCGGCGACCAGCCGCTCGAGATCCTGATTCGTCGCCGCGATTATTCGCGCGTCGACGTGAATCGTCTGTGAGCCTCCTACCCGCTCGAACGTCTTCTCCTGCAGGAAGCGCAGCATCTTCGATTGCACGACGGGCGTGAGGTCTCCGATCTCGTCGAGCAGCACCGTGCCGCCAGCCGCCGCCTCGAGCCGTCCCGGCTTGTCCTTGATCGCGCCGGTGAACGCGCCGCGCACATGCCCGAACATCTCGCTCTCGAGCAGATGCTCGCTCAGCGTGGTACACGCCACCTGCACGAAGGGGCCGTTCTTGCGCGGGCTCATCCGGTGGATGTATGCCGCGAGCATACTTTTACCGGTGCCGCTCTCGCCCATGATCAGCACCGTCGCGTTGCTCGTGGCCACCTGCGCGGCAGTCTCGGCGAGTTTCCGCGTCTGCGGGCTGAAGGTGAGAAACGCCTCGGGCTCCGTCAGCAGTTCGATCTTCTCACGGAGCTTCTGGTTCTCGGCGCGAAGCCCCTGTAGCTCGAGCGCGCGCCCTACGACGCGGCGGATCTGCTCCGCGGTGAACGGCTTGGTCACGTAGTCGTACGCTCCGAGGCGCATCGCCTCGACCGCGTCGGGAATCGAGCCGTACGCCGTCATCATAACGACCGGCATCGAGGGCGCGGCGCGCTTGATGGTTTCGAGCAGCTTGAAGCCGTTGATACCGGCCATCCTGACGTCCGTCAGCACCGCTTCGGCGCTGGAATCCTGGAACTTCTCCAGCGCGTTCTCGGCGCTCTCGGCGAGCATCACGCGATGCCCTGCCGATTCAAGCGCCGCGGCGATCGTGCTCCGGATGTTGCGGTCGTCGTCGACCACCAGGATGCTAGCCAAGCGGTTCCTCCCGGAGCGGGATTTCAACGGCAAAACTTGCGCCGTGGCCGGGTTCGCTGCGGGCGTAGATGCGGCCGCTGTGCGCCTCGACTATTTCCTTGGCGATATGCAGCCCGAGGCCCGCCGAGCCCATCCGCGCCGAATCGTCGCCGAACTGCGTGTATGGCTCGAAGATTCGCGGCATCACGGCAGGATCGACGCCCGGTCCCGTGTCACTCACGGTGACACGCGCGAACGTGTTCTCGCGTTGCATCGCGATAGTTATCTGTCCATTTACAGGCGTGTATCGCAACGCGTTGCCCACTAGGTTGGTGACCACCCACGGCAGCTTGATCGGATCGCCCCAAATCGGAAGCGGCTGCTCGCCGCCGGTAACCTCAATCTCGACGCGTTTTTCCCGCGCCTGCAGCGCAAAGCCCTGGCATACATCGCGCACCACCGCATCGAGCATGATGGCGCGCCGCTCGACCCCAATCCGCGGAGTCTCGGTGCGCGACGCGTCGAGCAGGTTGTCTGCGATCGCGCGCAGGCGATCGATGTCGTTATGGATGATCTCGAGGATCTCGCGCTGGCGGGCGCTCTCGTTCGAAGGATTGGGCGTTTCGATTAGAAGCTCCGAGCCAATCGCGAGTGAAGTGAGCGGCGTCTTAAGCTCATGCGAGAGCGTCGCGATCAGGTTCGTGCGCTGGCGTTCCTGGTCACGGATGTAAGTAACGTCTTGCAGGGCGAGAATCGTGCCGAGCGACTCGCCGCCAGGACCCGTCCAGGGTAGCTCGCGGCTCAGATACGAATGGTCGCGGCCGCGGACGAAGACACGAAACTCCGCCGGCGCACCCTGATCGTCTGCGGAGATGGCGCGCGCCGCGACGAGACGCGCGACGTGCCGGTTCGACAGGCCGAGTGTTCGTAGATCCAGCTTGCTTACCTGTGCGCGCTCCAGTTCCAGGATCGCGCACGCCACTTCGTTGATATGGACAATCGCGCCGGAGCGATCGAGCACGATTAGCCCGTCCTCGACGCTTTCGAGAATGGCATCGGTCTTTGACCGTTCGAGGTTCAATTCGATCAGTTGACTACGGTATCGCTCCCGCACGACTAAGAGCACGATCAAGGCAACCGAGATGCCTGCGATCGCGCCGTAAAAGAGTGCCAGGCCGGGCTGCAAGATAAGAGATATTTTAGCTTGATAAGCGTCTTATCAGGAACGTGCCGGCGCAGCCCAAAATATTGCATCTTGCAATTCAATAGCCTCAAGAGCGTTGCCTAATGCAATTAGCCGAGCAGATTCTCAAGTAATCATATACATAATTCTCACGGTTTATGGCTTGCACTATGAGCCAGCGCGGAAACCCGGAGATATCCGCGCCTGGAGGATTAGTTTGGCGGCCACGCTCAAGAATACTGCTGTCGCCAGGCCGCAACCGGCGGCGACCTTCGGCAATCGCACCAAAGCAATCGTAGTAAC
The DNA here is from genome assembly GCA_030037595.1 of Candidatus Binataceae bacterium. Lineage (GTDB taxonomy): Bacteria > Desulfobacterota > Binatia > Binatales > Binataceae > JASHPB01. The sequence goes on along the minus strand of JASHQJ010000457.1, from coordinate 8,357 downwards.
CACCGGGATGCTCGCCTTCATCTCGTTCTGGCGAGCGTCGGCAGTAGTGCTCTGCGACCTTGCCTCGACCGCCTACTACATCGGCGGCATCGTCGAGCAGGCCTGCGGCAAGTCGGCGCCATACTTCATCTTGGCGGTGATGCTGTTTTCGTACGCGGTGCGCGCGGTTTACGTCGAATCATGCTCGATGTTCACGCGCGGCGGCGTCTATCGCGTCGTCAAGGAGGCGATGGGCGGGACGCTCGCGAAAATCTCCGTCTCGGCCCTGATGTTCGATTACATCCTGACCGGCCCGATAAGCGGCGTGTCGGCGGGACAGTACCTGGTCGGGCTGATCAATGAGCTGCTGAAGTTGGCGCACTTCGGGCTCACGCTGCCACCCGATTTCTCAGCGGCCGCGTTTGCAATCGGCGCTACGGTTTATTTCTGGTGGCAGAACATCCTCGGCATCGACGAGTCCAGCGGCAAGGCGATGCGCATCATGCAGATCACGACCGTGATGGCCGTGATGATGATCGTGTGGTGCGGCGTTACGATCGCGGTTCGCGGCGCGCATCTGCCGCCGATGCACATCAACTTCGGCCCCGATTCGCTCGGATGGCTGAAGAACCTGCCAGAAGCGCGCACGATCGGCGCTATCGGAATCCTCATTGCCTTCGGGCACTCGATCCTCGCGATGTCGGGCGAGGAATCGCTCGCACAGATCAACCGCGAGATCGAGGCGCCGAAGCTAAAGAATCTGCTCCGCACTGGACTCGTGATTTTCGTTTACAGCCTGCTGCTCACGTCGCTGGTGTCGTTCTTCGCCGTGATGATCATTCCCGACAGCGTCAGGATGTCGAAATACGGCGACGATCTGATCGGCGGGCTCGCGATGTTCGTGGTCGGGCCGCTATGGGCGCGGATCGCGCTTCGCACCTTCGTCGTGTTCGTGGGCTTCCTGATCCTCGCCGGTGCGGTGAACACCGCGATCGTCGGCTCGACCGGAGTGCTCACGCGCGTCGCCGAGGACGGCGTGCTGCTCGACTGGTTCCGCCATCCGCATAAGCGCTACGGCACCAACTACCGCATCGTGAACCTGGTCGCGCTGCTGCAGGTTGGAACGATTGTGCTCTCACGCGGCGACATGTTCGTGCTGGGCGAGGCGTACGCCTTCGGGGTGGTCTGGAGCTTCGTGTTTAAGACGCTGTCGGTGCTGATCCTGCGCTACCGCTCGAAGTATCACCGCCTCTGGCGGATGCCGCTCAATTTGAAATTCTTCCACCCCGGCGGCCAGGACTTTCCGCTGGGCCTCGCGCTCACGTTCGCCGTGCTGTTCGCAACCGCCGTGATCAATCTCTTCACCAAGCAGGTCGCTACGATCTCGGGCGTCGGCTTCACCGCGGGTCTGTTCGTCGTCTTCATGCTGTCGGAGCGGATCAACGGCCAGGTCGCGCACGAATACGGCGAGGAGCCGGAGAAGTTCAATCTCGAGCTGGTCGAGGAGGAGCAGGTCGATCCGCTGAAGCTCGGCCTTTTCGCGCCGACCAAGAAGCTGATAGCGATTCGCGACCCCAACAACCTCGTCCATCTTCATCGCTACCTCGCCGAGCGCGACAACGCCGAGCTGATCGCGATCACAGTGCGGGCGGAGAAGGGTCTCGCCTCGAGCGACGGCGCACAAATCTTCACCGAGGCGGAGCAGAAGCTCTTCAGCAAGGTGGTCAAGGTCTGCGAGGACCATGGCCGCGCGGTGACGCCGCTGGTCGCGGTGTCGAACGATCAGATCTACGCGATCGCGCGTATTGCCTATCTGCTCGGTGTCGATGAAGTCGTGATGGGCGTGTCGGCGCGTTTCAACCCGGACATCCAGCTCGAAAACTTCGCGATGCACTGGGGGACGCTGGCCGACAGCGAGCGCAATGTTAACGTGCGCGTGCTGTCCGGCGAGATGGACATCCGCGCCGAAGTCTGAGCCTTTGAGAGCTTGTTCGGGATGCACCCCTGCCCTTAATTGGCCCGAGGCGTATGATATTGATACGCGTCTGCAACCTATAGGACTCAGTGCCAATGAGAGCGCAGAGAGAAGCGAACGACTCCGAAGCCAAGCGGAATTACGAGGCCTTCAGAAAGTAGCTGCCGCATCTCCTCAAAACTCATCGTGGCAAGTTTGCCCTCATGCGTGAAGGCGAAATTGTCGAGTTCTTCGACACCGCGGGCGACTCGTACATGCGCCGGTCTCAAGCTCTACGGTGAAGGCATGTTCTCAGTCCAAGAGGTGACCGATTCGCCGGTTGATCTTGGATTCTTCTCCTGTGCCGTGCCTGACAGGTCGGTTTAATCCCACAGTCGGAGTGCTCATCAGCGTCGGCGTTCACAAGGTCGGTACCGTAACGCCGCAGGTTCAGCAGGTTCCACAGCCCCCACTGTTTGCTGCGCTGGTGGACACACCGGTGCATCCGTTACTTGCATGTCGCCTCAAGTGACCAGAACTGTCGGCCTCCAACCCTCCGGCATGCGCCCGATGGGTTCGGCTACTCATCACGGCGTTCCCACAAATACATACGTGGTCGATCTCGGAATCGTATTCTCGGGAATTTGGTGGTTTCCTGGAATTCAGGTCGAGTTTGCACCGCGAATCAACGCGCCTTATCAGATACTGCTAGGCAGAGATATTCTCTGCCAAGGAGTCCTCACAACCAGTCTCGACGGGCATTTTACGTTCTCGGTCTGACTCGCGTCCGAGCAAACACTGCGAAACCACCGGCAGTCGCTTCGCTGACCAGCCAAGTCCCGCTATGATTACAGGTCCGGATTTCGATCATGATCGCGATCGTCGATTACAAAGCGGGCAACCTGACCAGCGTCAAGCGTGCGCTCGAATACCTCGGCCACAAGTCGGAAATCACCGACCGCGCCGATAAAATCGCGGCCGCCGACCGCGTGATCTTACCCGGCGTCGGCGCCGCGGGCGCGACGATGGAAAATCTGAACGCGCTCGGCCTCTCCGACGTGCTTCGCCGCGATATCGTCGCCGCCGGCAAGCCCTTCCTCGGCATCTGCATCGGAATCCAGGTGATGCTCTCGCAAAGCGAGGAGAACGACGCCACCTGCCTCGGCATTGTCCCGGGCCGCGTCGCGCGCTACCCGCGCTCACTGGACGGACGCCCGCTCAAAGTTCCGCAAATCGGATGGAACCGCGTGCGCCAGACGCGGGCTCATCCGGTGTTCAAGGGCGTTCCCGACAACACGCACTTCTACTTCGTCAACTCCTACTATCCGGTTCCTGACGACCCTTCGGTCACGATCGGCACCTCGGAATACGGCGTGCCGTTCGTCGCCGCGATCGCGCGCGACAACGTGATCGCGACGCAGTTCCATCTCGAAAAGAGCGGCGCCGCCGGGCTGAAGCTGCTCGACAACTTCTGCCGGCTCAAGTTCTGACCCGATGCTTGCGAAGCGAATCATTCCCTGCCTCGATGTACGCGACGGCAAGGTCACCAAGGGCGTCAAGTTTCTCGAGAACGTCGACGTCGGCGATCCGGTAGCGATGGCGCGCTACTACTATGAGGAAGGCGCCGACGAGATCGTCTTCTACGACATCACGGCGTCCAACGAGCGCCGCGGTATCATGCTCGAGGTGGTGCGCGCGGTGGCGCGCGAGATTTTCATCCCCTTCAGCGTCGGCGGCGGACTGCGCACGCTCGAAGACATGCGCGCGGTGCTGCTCGCGGGCGCGGAGAAGGTCTCGATCGATTCCGGCGCGACGAGGAATCCGAACCTGATCGCGGAGGGCGCGCGCGCCTTCGGCAGCCAGTGCGTTGTGCTCTCGATGCAGGTGAAGAAGACCGGGGTCCGCGCGGAAATTCCGTCGGGCTACGAGGTGATAATCGACGGCGCACGCACTCCCACCGGACGCGACGCGCTTCAGTGGTCGCTGGAGGGCGAGCGGCTGGGCGCCGGCGAACTCTGCATCAACTCGATCGATCGCGACGGCACCAAGCTCGGCTACGACCTGGACATCACACGCCAAATCAGCGAAGCGGTCTCGATCCCCGTGATCGCGTCGGGCGGCGCCGGCGAGCCAGAGCATCTGCGCGAGGCGTTCACCAGCGGCCTCGCCGACGCGGCGATCGTCGCGTCGATCGTCCACTACGGCGAGCATCCGATTCCCGCGCTCAAGTCGTTTCTGAAGAGCAGCGGCGTCGAGATTCGCGACGCGGTTTCGATCGACCTCGGAGCGCGGCAATGAAAATCGCGCTCGTCGTCGCCGACTTCAATTCCGAGATCACGTATCCGATGGAAAAAACCGCGCGCGAGCACGCCGCGAAGCTCGGGCTCGATGTGACGCATTCGATTCACGTGCGAGGCGTGTACGACATGGCACCGCTCGTGAAGGCTCTTCTTCGCCGCAAGGAGATTGCCGGCGTCGTCATGATCGGCGCCGTGATCAAGGGCGAGACTTCGGACGACGAGTTGATCTCGCACGCGATCGCATCAGCAGCGCTCACATTGTCGATCGAATTCGAAAAGCCGGTCGGCCTTGCGATCACCGGTCCCAGTATGACCGATGAGCAGGCCGAAGCGCGAATCCCTAACGCGCGCAATGGCGTCGAAGCTGTCGCGCGCGTCGCGCGCGCGCTCGAAGACCTCAGAGCGCGGCAATGAGAATCGCGCTGGTCGTCGCCGACTTCAATTCCGAGATCACCCATCCAATGGAAAGGACCGCGCGCGAACATGCTGCCAAACTCGGCCTCGAGGTGACGCATTCGATTCACGTGCCGGGCGTGTACGACATGGCGCCGATTGTGAAGGCGTTGCTCGGTCGCAAGGAGATCGCCGGCGTCGTGATGATCGGCGCTGTGATCAAGGGCGAGACGTCGCACGACGAATTGATCTCGCACGCAATCGCGTCGGCGGCGCTGACCTTGTCGATCGAATTCGAGAAGCCGGTCGGACTTGCGATCACCGGTCCGGGCATGACCGACGAGCAGGCCGAGGCGAGAATCCCCAACGCGCGCAATGGCGTCGAAGCAGTCGCCCGCGTCGCGCGTGCGCTCGAAGAACTCCGCCGCTAACTGATTTCGTCAACACTTGTTGAGAAACCCCGCGCACCGCGTTGAGACGGCGGACCTGACTATTTATACTCGGCTCGGTTGGCGGTGAAGATGGCAGAGGCGGGCGGAAGGAGCGAGACGTTTTCCACGCGCGCTGCCGCGAGAATCCTCGCGGTTTCTCCCGAACGTATTCGCTACTGGGTCAGGCGCAACCTCCTGCAACCGGCGGAGAGCCACGGCCGCAACCATCGGTTTGCATTCAACGACTTGTTGTTGATGCGGCTTGCGAAGGAGCTTTTGCAGGAGCGCCGCTACCTCGACACGATCCAGCGCACTTTCGAACGCGTGCGCACGCTGGTCGATCCCGAGCGCCCGCTGCATTCATTGAAGCTGGTCAACGACGACGGGCGAATCGTAGTCAGCGACGGTGGCGTGATGCTCGAAGCGGAGAGCGGCCAGCTTATCCTCGATTTCCGCGGTGAGCGCCGCCCTGGCAAGGTCGAAGAGCGCTTCGGTCCAGCGCGCGTCCGTGAGCGCTTCGAGGAGGCGCGCCGCGTCGCCGAGGAAGATCCGCTGAAGGCGCTCAGCGTTTACTCGGAGCTGGTGGGGCGCGAGCCCGGCAACTTCGACGCGCATATGCGGCTCGCCACGCTGCTCGAGCGCGAGAATGATCTCTCGGGCGCCATGCGTCATCTGCTCGGTGCGGCCACGATCATGCCGGCTGCGGGCGAAGTACACTTGAAGCTCGGGCTGCTCTATCGCAAGCGCGACCAGAACCAGCAGGCGCTGATGAGCTTTCTGCGCTGCATCGAATGCGACCCGTCCAACGTCGAGGCGCACCGCAACGCCGCCGAGCTTTACGACGCCGCTGGGCGCAAACGCGAAGCGCAGCGACACCTGAGCGCGATTCATCGGCTGATCAAGGGCGACTGATTGCGCGTATCGGCGCGCGTTGAATCGGGCGAACGCGCGGCGATAAGCTCGTACGCGTGGCTTCGCGTGAAACCCTGAAACCAATCGACGTGTTGCGCCACGAGCTCAAGGCGCTGCGCTACATCCTCGACAACTATCACTCGGGCAAGCTCGAACGCACGGATCTGCCGCCGCGCGACGATTTCATGTCGGCGCAGGGCCGCGAGATTTTCGACGCGATCGTTGCGGCGCCGTCGCGCGCCGCCGCCGAGGAAAAAATCGGAGAACTCGAACTCGACGAGGTCGATATCGATTCGTTCCTGCGCCTCAGCGGCGCGCACTACTACACCTACCCGGCGCTCGTTCGCGAACGCGCGGCGGCGATTCGCGCGGGCACGCTCAAGGTCCAAGACGCGTGAGCGGCGCGCCGCACAAGGAGCTTCACCTGTTACTCGATGACGCGGGCGCGATCGTCGCGTTCCAGGAGCAAGGCGCGTCGTGGATGGGCATGCTTGCGTTTTCGAGTGAGGACAAGGCGCGCGAATTCATGCGCGCGAGCGGGCTCAAAGCGTCGGAGATTGTGACGATCGATTCGAGCGACGATGAAGCCGTGGCCCAGCTCCTCCGCAATGTGAAACGGCGCGCGATTCGAAACATGCTGCTTGATCTCGATTACCAGACCGGCCGGCATATCCAGGTCGAGTTCGAGGGCGAGCGGCTCGGTGAAGCGCGCGAGCGCCAGTTCCACCATCATCATTGAGCCGCACGCGATGCCGGTGACAATCGAGGATATCGAGTTGGCACGCCGGCGGCTCAGCGGCGTCATCAAGCCAACTCTGCTGCTGGAGAGCGAATTTCTGTCGCAGATGCTCGAAGCGGTTGTTCGCCTCAAGCCCGAGTTCCTGCAAAAAACCGGGTCATTCAAGATTCGTGGCGCATACAACTTCGTAGCGTCTCTGAACGACGCCCAGAAGCAGCGCGGGGTCGTGGCGGCCTCGGCTGGAAATCACGGGCAGGCTCTCGCGTACGCGGCCTCGCGCGCGGGGGTGAAGGCGACCATCGTGATGCCGTCAACGGCGTCGATCTCGAAAGTCGATGCGACCCGCAGCTACGGTCCGTCGATCGTGCTCGAAGGAATCGATTACCAGGCGGCGCGCGCCGCGGCACGGCGGATCTGCGACGACAGCGGGGCCATCTTCGTTGACGCGTATGATAATCCGCTCGTGATCGCGGGGCAGGGGACGATTGGCCTCGAAATCGCCGACGAGTTCAAGCCCGATTTCGTCCTCGTTCCTACCGGCGGCGGCGGATTGCTGGCGGGAATCGTGGCCGCTCTGGAAGCGCGCGCGCCCGAGGCCGAAGTGATCGGTGTCGAAGCCGCGGGCTCGCCGCAGCTGAGCGCGAGCCTCAAGGCTGGCAGCGCCGAGGCGATCGAGCTCGCAGTGGACACGATCGCCGACGGTCTGGCCACCGGCAAAATCGGCGTGCAGCCGTTCGAGATAATAAAGCGCCGAGTGCGGCGCGCTCTGACCGTTGACGATTTCGAAATCGGCGAGGCAATCCTGCTGATGCTCGAACGGATGAAGATGCTCGCGGAAGGCGCGGGCGCCGCGGCGCTGGCGGGCGCGATCAAAATCAAGGACGAGCTGCGCGGGCGGCGCGTCGTGGTCGTGATCTCGGGCGGTAATATCGATATCAACCTGCTGGACCGGATTATCGGCCACGGCCTGGTGAAGGTTGGGCGGCTTTTCAGATTTTCGGTTAATATGCGCGACCGGCCTGGTGAGCTCGGCAAGCTGCTGGTCGCGATCGGCGAAAGCGGCGCGAACGTGCGCGCGATCGATCACGATCGCACGCGGCGCGACGTCTCGATCGGCGGCGCGCGCGTGATCCTGGAGCTTGAGACACGCGGCCCCGAACATATCGAGGCGATTCGCGAGTACCTCGCGCTGAATGGCTATGTGATCAAGGTCGCCGAGATGTGATAGGCGCGCGCCTCAGGTGAACATCGCGGCGAGACCGCGCGGCTTCACCATCTTGCCCGCCGGCTTCAATGATTGCGCGAGCTCCTCGAGCCGGAGCTTGAAGTCTTCCAGCTCCCGGGTCTGGCGTGCCTCAAGCGCCGCGACCTCGCGCGCATGGCGCTTCAATATTGCCTCGCGCTCGTCGCGCCGGCGCTTGTAGAAGCTTTCGAACGCGTCTTTCACCGCCATGTGCATCGTGGACTTCGGCACGTACGAGCCGGAGCAGGTCGGACAATGGAAGACGACGCCCGCCTCGAAGTGGCGAAACGGAATCACGAACGGCTCGCGGCAATCCTTGCAGATAACCGGGACTTCCCACGCGTTCGGATTGTATTCGTCGCTAAATGCGAGCGCCGGTGCAGCGGCAGCAGCGGGAGCCGCCGCG
>JASHQJ010000456.1 GCA_030037595.1 Candidatus Binataceae bacterium | reverse complement strand
GCTCGCGCTCGCTGATCGACACGCGCACGCGCTCGCCCGACTCGGAATCGACGACCTCGACGTCGCCGTCGAGTCCCTGCGCCGCCAGCTCGCGCCCGCCGAGAATCTGCACCGCGGTCACGTCCATGGTCGCCGCAAGAAAGAGGCTGAGTCCCTTGGTTATCGAATTCAGCATCATCAGGAAGTCGGAGACGATGAATACCTTGCCGGTGCGGCGAATCGCCGCTAGCTCCTTGCTCAGCGTACTCGCGAAGTCGTACTGACCGCCCGGCTTCAGGCCTTCGAGGCGGCGCGCCAGCTCGACAATTCGATGGCGTCCGAAAACGAACGACGGGTCGACGGTCTGTTTCGATCCCGCCAGGACGCGGAGCATCACGCGGTCGCCGCTCGCAAGGGCGATATATGAGAGCGCGAGCGCGGTCAGCACCGCGGCGTGAAACTTGTTGTCGGCGGCCGGATACGCCATCGACGCGCTGGCGTCGAGAAAAATATAGGTGAGGAGGTCTTCCTCTTCCTTGAACAGCTTGATGTAAACCTTGTCGGTGCGGCCGTAGAGTCCCCAGTCGATGTAGCGGAAATCGTCGCCGGGCGAATAGTGACGATAGTCGCTGAACTCGAGCGACGAGCCGCGCTTGGGCGAAAGATGCGCGCCCTTGCCCATGCCGGCGAATTGCTGGCGCGTGCGGAAGCGTAGCCGTTCGAGATGCGCCAGAAAGGCGGGCGTGAATTCGTCGGGCAGACCGAACATCTAGGCGCGCGGCCGCTTCAGCCGCTTGGCGACTTGCTCGAGAATCGATTCTGAGGTGACGTTTTCGGCTTCGGCCTGGAAGTTGCGCAGCAGGCGGTGACGCAGGCACGGGATGATCGCGTCGTCGATATCCTCGTAACTGACGCTCACGCGGCCGGCGAGGAGCGCGTTGACCTTGGCGCAAAGAATCAAAGCCTGCGCGCCGCGCGGGCTCGGTCCGAAGCGGAGGTACTGCGTGACTTCAGGTGATGCGCCCGGGCCGCCGGGAGTGCATGAGCCGATGATGCCGATGATGTAGCGTTCGAGCGGTTCGGCCACCATCACCTCGCGCACGAGTTCCTTGAGCCGCTCGATTTCAGTGGGTGCGCGGCCGGGCTCGAAGATCGACTGGATCGTGGCGTGCGTTGCGCCCGTCGTGCGGCCGAGAATCTCGCGCAACTCCTCGGGCTTGGGCGAACCCATCACAACCTTGAACAGAAACCGATCCATCTGGGCTTCGGGCAGCGGATAGGTGCCTTCAAGCTCGATCGGGTTCTGCGTCGCGAGCACGCAGTAGGGCGGCTCGAGCTTGTGTGTCACACCGAACACGGTCACCTGGTGCTCTTCCATCGCTTCGAGCACGGCGGACTGCGTCTTGGGTGTAGCGCGGTTGATCTCGTCGCCGAGCACCATGTGCGCGAAGATCGGGCCGGCCTTGAACTGGAACTCGCGGCGGCCGTCTTGTTCGGTCAGAACTTGAGTGCCGATAATGTCGGCCGGCATCAGGTCGGGCGTGAACTGGATACGCTTGAAGGTAAGTCCGAGCGCTTCGGCGGCGGCCTTGACCATCAAGGTCTTGCCGAGGCCGGGCACGCCTTCGATCAGGATATGGCCGCCGCAGAACAACGCAGTTAGCAGTTTACGAACTACGTCCTGGTGGCCGACGATCACGCGGCCGACCTCGTTCTCGGCCTTCGCAAATACCTGACGAAACTCTGCGACACGCTGGTCGGGTGATAGTTGAGGAGCCGCTCCCATCCTTGTCCTTCCCGTTTAATGAATCAGATCACGATAGCGCGGTGGAATTAGCTGACGCTCGTCCGGCGGCGCGTCATCCTTGGTGGCGGCCAGAGGCGCGTTGACGTATGGCGTCGAGGCTGTCGGCCGGGCGGTATCCAGCACGGCGCGCCCGCTGGCGCCCGAGATCGGCGCGCCCGGAATCTTGAAGGTCACGTAGCGCGCGTCCTTAATCGTGGTGCCGCCGTGCTCGCCGGGTTTCAGATAACGCTGAGCGTTGTTGGCGGTCGGAAACTCGCCCAGATGAGTATCGCCGAGGCCCGTGCCGCGGTCCTGGCCGGATCTGTTACCGCCCGAGGGCACATTCTTGTCGCCCTTAGCTCCCTGCTCAGGAATATTACCAGGCAAATTCGGATTCGCTCCCGGACCTTTCTGATTTGGCTTCGCACCGGCGATCGGACCGGGCAGAGACTTGTCGCTGCCCGGCGAGTTGCTCGACCCCGGGAGCTGCGCATTGGGTGCTTCGACTTTGGCTTCGGCTTTGGCCAGCTCGTTCTGCAACTCGATATTCTGCTTGTTCTTGGCCTTGGCATTCTGGTCGTTATTCTGCGCGCCCTGCTCGTTGGGCGATGAGCTTTTCGCGCCATCCGCATTCTTGTTGGGCTGATTGCCTCCGCTGCCGCTCCCTTCGCCTTTGCCCGACCCGCCCGATGCGCTCGCCTGCACTTCCGCCGTACCCTCGCCGGAGCCCTTTCCGTTCTTTGAATTACCTTTGCCGGAGCCGAATCCCGATGCGGAACGCTGCTGCGCGGCGGATTGACTGCGCACCCCAAGCTCCTGCTTCACGGCTTCGAGCCTCGCGATCTTCTGCTCTGGCGGCAGAGAAGGATTCTCCAGCGCGCTCGCCGCGTCGCGCACGCGCTCGGCGAGTGCGGTATCGTCGGGCGTCGTCGCAGTGCGTGCGATCTCGTCAGCAATTTTGTTGAGACGCGCAGCCTCGGCCTGAAGGGGTGAGGGCGGCCGCACGAGTCCGAGCGTCGCCAGAATCATGACCGCGGCGAAGATTCCGGCGAAAATCGAGGAACGCTTTAGCGGTTCGCCGACCTCGAGCGGGAACGCGCGATTCGGATCGAATCCCACCAGGAGCGCACTCGCGCGCTTCAGCAGAATCGGAAATAGCGGGCTTGGCGGTGTGGACCTAGGCGCGCGCGCCTCCGCGGGATTCGACAGCGTCGCGAGCGTCACGATTTCCTCGTGCGCGCCAATACGGCTGTCAACTTGCTCAGCGGCTCCAGCGAAATCATCAGCGCGGCGCCACGCGAGGAACGCGCGAATCGCGCCTACTATGATAAATGCAACGCCGATGAAGACGAGGAACTCGCGCAGCATCGCAGAGCGGTTCGCGCTCAGCCCATATCCCCAGCGCGAGAACGTCAGCCGTCCGATTGGATCGATGAGCCAAGTGAGCGCAAACGCGACAATCGCGGGGAACAGCGCCAGCATGAAGCCGCGGATCGCCGCGATGCGCTGAAGGCGCAAGCGGGCGTTTATGATGATATCGATCGGGCCAGGCACGTCGGCAAATTATAACCTATTCGGAGTGTCTTTCATTCGATGCTTTCGCGGCGCCGTCGGTGTGTTGCGTGAGCTTTCGGACCGATGCGATTGCCTGGTTGTGTTCCTTCAGCGTCTTCGAAAACACGTGCGTGCCGTCGTCGCGCGCAACAAAATACAGAAATTCGGTGTGCGCCGGGTAGAGCGCGGCGTCGATCGACCTCAAACCTGGATTTGCGATTGGCCCCGGCGGCAACCCCGCGATTACATAAGTGTTATAGGCCGACGGCGTGCGAACCGCGACCGCGACCGGCGCGTCATCTCCGTCCAGACTATATTCGGCGGTGGGATCAGATTGAAGTGGAATTCCTTGCCTCAGTCGATTGTAGAAAACGCCCGCGATGAGAGGCCGCTCGCCCGGCGCCTTTGCTTCCTTCTCGACGATCGAGGCCATCGTGACCATCTGCCGCGTCGTCAGGCCCACGTCGAAAAGCTGTTCTTCAAGCTTGGGCGTTATGACCTGGTAGAAGCGCGAGAGCATCGCAAACAGGATGTCGTTGACGTTGGCGCGTGGCGAAAGCCGGTAGGTCGCCGGGAAGAGGTAACCCTCGGCGCCGAACGGCATGAGGCCGAGCGCGCGGACGAGAGCCCCGCCGCGAGCCTCGCGCTCGAAATCGTCCGGACATACGAGCCCGCTTTGGCCGACGCGCTCGGCGATCTCGTGGAGCGTCAAACCTTCGGGAATCGTTATCGTGACGACCACGAAATCTCCGCGCACGAGATGGAGCATCACCTCGGGCATCCGCTCACCGCCACGGAACGCATAGTCACCGGGTTTCACCTTGCGCGCAGCGCCAGTGAGCGATCCGTACAGGCGAAACACTGCTGCACTCCGAATTACGCCCGCCGCCTTCAAGGCGCGCGCAACCTGCTGAAATGACTCGCCCCTTTCGACTGTGACCATCCGCGGCTCGGCGAACGGCGTGGGCGGCGTGATCCAGAAAAAGTGAACGGCGCTAGCGCTCGCGCCGAGAATAAGGATCACGACCAGGATTACAATCGCAATTCGCATCTACTCGATTACCGGCCACCCTCGCGCGCAGCGAGCCATCCTTCGAGGATCACTGCCGCGGCGATTGCATCAATCGCCGCCCTTTTCGCTTTGCGTCCGATTCCTGTGCCCTTCAAACGATCTTCCGCCTCGAAACTCGTGAGCCGCTCGTCGAACAGCTCGACAGGCAGCTTGAGTTCTTTGCTGAGTCGCTCGGCAAAGGCGCGTGCCGACCGCGCCGGCGCACCCTCTGTGCCATCCATGTTAAGCGGCAGCCCGACAACTATGCGACCGACCCTATAGTCGTGAAGGCAGCGCACGATCTCCTGAAAATCGGCACGGCCACCGCGGCGCTCGATGGCGCCGAGCGGGAAAACATGACTCTCGGAGTCGTCGGAAACGGCCAATCCGATCAAACGGCGGCCCAAATCAAGAGCGGCGATTGTCATCACGTGGATGCTAGAATCTTATCAAGGCACGCCATAGCCCGCGATGAGGCAAACGCGCCATGGAGAGGCGTGTGCATCGAATCGAAACACTGGGGTTGCTTTGGGATGACGAATGGCCTAGGTTTCGACGCGATGCGGTCTCGGGGGAGAGGCTCAATTGGTTACCCACGTGCGATGACAGCCGTCGTCATTGCACTGATCGCGACGTTTACTGCGTTGCGGCTGTTTCTGCACAGCGAGATTCGACTCGTATCTCCAATTGACAGCGACAAGTTTCAGGTCGATGCGGGCAACGACGCCGACGATTCGTTCGAGCTGCCCGAGAGCGCCGAACCCGCGCCACCTTCGATCGTAATCAGCACGACGCTTGAGCGCACGGCGCCGATAGAATCGTACCTCATAAAGGCAGGCGAAGATCCTTACGAGGCTCGCGCCTGGGCCGAGCTTTTCCGGCGCGTGACGTCGACCCGTCTTCTCGAAAGGGGTCAGTCGTTTACGGTGTACAAGGACCCGGAAACCAGCGAAGTCCGCGGCATCAAGTACGACCTCGATAACCGCGTGGCCGTCACCGAGGCTCATCTTGGCAACGGCGTGCTGAAGGCGAGCCTCGAGGAGATCGAATACTTCGATCGCCCTGTGAAGCTGACCTTCGAGGTACGAAACAATTTCAAGCAGGCCGCAGCCGAAAACGGAATTCCTCAGCCGATTATCGAATCACTCGAAGACGCGTTCTCGGAACGCCACAACCTGAACCGCCTGACGCCGGGTTCATCGGTCAAGCTCATTTACGATGAAAAGGTCAGCCGCGACGGCAACGTTTCGCTGATCGGGGACCTCACGGCGGCGCAGATTCGCACGGGCTCACGGACGCTGAACGCATACTCATTCGCTGACGAGCACGGCCGCGTTCATCTGTATGACGACCAGGGCCGCCCGCTCGGTCCGCAGTTCCTGCGCTTCCCGCTCAATTTCAAGTACATCTCGTCTGGCTTTACCTATCATCGCTATCATCCGATTCTTCACGAGTTTCGTCCCCATGTTGGCGTTGATCTGGCTGCCGACTACGGCACGGCCGTGAAGGCGGTCGCCGATGGCAAAATCCAGACCGCAGGATGGGGCGGCGAGCTCGGCAACTGCATTCGCATCGAGCACCAAAACGGCATGGTCAGCATCTACGGTCACCTCGAAAAGATCATGCCCAACGTTAAGCCAGGGACCTACGTAAGCGTAGGGCAGGTCATCGGGTTGGTTGGCTCGACGGGATTATCGACGGGACCGCATCTCCACTTCGCGCTCGAGAAACAGGGCGCATTCGTCAATCCACTCACGCAAACGATCGGCCAAAACCACCGTGTATCGCCGCGGATGCAAGCGCTCTTCAACGACATCAAGGAGCGCTACCGGATGGCCCTCGCCCAACTGCCCGACGTCGGCTCGCACGTGACTTCAGCTGATCAGGGCGAGTCAGAGTCGACGTTGTCTGAGATGTATCACGAGACTATTCATCGCATTCGTACCGCGCATCACAGCCGACGCCATCGAATCTCCACGCGCGCCCTCTCTTCCGGGATGCTCTCGACCGGTGGTGGGCTCTGAGACTCTCGCGGCGCGCGCCGCCCGCAAGCCACAACCGATCATGATCGAGACGAACCACGGCTGAGGGGTTCGCATGCGCCCTACGCTCGACAGCGAAATTTTCGATCCGCCGCGCCCTCGCGCGATTGGGCATCGCGGTTCCGCCGGGACGCATCCTGAGAACACAATGCCCTCGTTTCGGGCCGCGCTCGACGCGCGCGCGCCATACATCGAGCTCGACATCCACGCGACGCGAGACGGCGTCGTCGTTGTGAGCCATGACGCGAACTTGAATCGAACCTGCGGCATCGATTGCGCGATACGCGAGATGACCTGGAACGAACTCGCCAGGCTTGACGCCGGTGCGTGCTACACGATCGACGGTCGGACGTTTCCATTTCGCGGCAGCGGCGTAACAATCCCCCGCCTGGCTGATGTTCTCTCGGCCTGCCCTCACACTCGCTTTTTGATCGAAGTAAAGCAGAGTGAGCCGAGTGTGATTCCCGCAATGCTCGCGATTGTTGACGAGTTGAAGGCGCGCCGGCGCGTGATGGTGGTGAGCGAACTGCAGCCACCGCTCGATGAAATCCGCCGTGCCGCAATCGGAATTCCGACGAACCTCTCGTACGGCGAGGTTGCCGACCTGCTGCAAGCGATGGCCGCGAAGCGCGAGGACTACGTGCCTCCCGGAGACGCGCTCCAGGTCCCGCCGACCTACGAAGGATGGAAGCTGGTCACGCCCGAGAGCATCGAGTTCACGCATCGCCACGGCCTCGAGGTTCACGTCTGGACGGTCAACGAAGAGCATGCGATGCGCGAGCTGCTCGACATGGGGGTGGA
>JASHQJ010000455.1 GCA_030037595.1 Candidatus Binataceae bacterium | reverse complement strand
GCGCGAAGCTCTCGAGCATGTGATCGAGGAATGGCACGCCCGTGTCGATCTCGCCGCGACCTGCGCCGTCGAGCTTCAGCTCGAGCGCGACCGAAGTCTCGCGCGTCTTGCGCTCGATCTCCGCGACGCGGCGCGGCGTCTCTGGTTCGGCGACGATCGCCTTCGCGCGGCCGTTGGTCCGTGCCGCCGGTAATTGTTTACGTCTGCTTGCCATGTGCGCTCCGCTTGATGCGCGCCACCTTCCGCTTGCCCTCGCCGTTACGCAGTTCCATCGCGCGCGCGTGTCCCTCGAATCCTTCCAATCGCGCAAGATGGGCAACGGCCGGGCCAAGCTCGGTCAGCGCGCCCTGCGAAGCCTCGATTATACTGGTTCGCTTGAGGAAATCGTATGCACCCAGGGGCGAGGCAAACCGTGCCGCACCGCCCGTGGGCAGAACGTGGTTGGGGCCGGCCAAGTAGTCGCCGAGCGGAGCGGGCGTGATCGCGCCGAGGAAAACCGCGCCGGCAGACTTCACCCGCGGCAGCCATCGCGAGGGACTCCGGATGTCCAATTCAAGATGCTCGGGTGCGATTTCATTGGCGAGGTCGAATGCTTCCGCCAGGTCGGCGACCACGATTATCGCGCCGCGCCGCGCGAGCACCGTCTCCACCGCCTTCGCGCGCGGCAGGTTCTTGAGCGCCCGCTCCAGCGCCTCCGCAACCGCGCGCGCGGTTTCCTCCGACGGCGTGAGCATCACGGCGGATTCGTCGCCCGAACCATGCTCGGCCTGCGCGATTAGGTCAGCGGCGACCCAGTCGGCGCGCGCCGCGTCGTCGGCGATCACGACTACCTCGCTTGGGCCCGCGATCTTGTCGATATCGGTGACGCCGTACACCATGCGCTTGGCCGCCTGCACGTAAGCGTTGCCGGGGCCGACGATCTTGTCCACCGGACGAATCGTGTCGGTGCCATATGCGAGCGCCGCCACGGCCTGCGCGCCACCGACGCGATAGAATTCGTCCACGCCGGCAATCGCGGCGGCGGCGAGAACTACAGGCCGCTCGCCGTCCTTCGATGGTGGCGAAACCATCACCACTTCCGCCACGCCCGCGACCTTGGCCGGAATCGCGTTCATCAGGACGGTCGATGGGTACGCGCCCGCCCCACCAGGTACGTAGATTCCGACGCGCTGCAACGCCCGCACGATTTGCCCGAGGCGCATCCCGATCCGATCACGATAGACGAACGAATCTTCCATCGTGCGGCGATGGAAGACGCGGATCCGCTCGGCCGCGAGCTCGAGCGCATCGCGGTCGGACGACGGCAGATGGTTGAGCGCGGAGCGTAGCTCGCTCGCCGCAACCTTGATTGCAGCGGGTTGAAGTTTTACTCCGTCGAATTCGGCTGTGAGATCGACCAGCGCGCGGTCGCCGCGCTTTCGGACGTCATCGATAATCGCGGCGACAGCGTTGTCCACGCTCGCGCCGCTGCCCGCCCTCCTCTCGGCCAGCGTCTGCATAAACCGCTTGTGTTCGGCGCTGTGAGACTTCAGAACGCGGACCTTCATACTTCATCCTTCACGCGCTCGATTTGCGCCCCCAATGCTCCGAGCTTCGCATCGAGCGCCTCGTAACCGCGGTCCAGGTGATAGACGCGGCTGATCTCGGTTTGGTTCTCGGCCGCGAGTGCGGCGATGATAAGGCTCATGCTCGCGCGGAGGTCGGTCGCCATCACGGGCGCGCCGAGCAGCTTGGCCGGGCCGCGCACGACGGCCGTGGGACCCTTCATGAGGATATCGGCGCCCATGCGCGTCAACTCGAGCGCGTGCATGAAGCGGTTTTCGAAGATCGTCTCGGTGATGACCGAGGTGCCGCTCGATTGCGTGAGCAGCGCCATCATTTGCGCCTGCAGGTCAGTGGGAAACCCAGGGTACGGAAGCGTGCGCAGCTCGACCGGCTTCAGCTTGCCATCACGCGCGACCGTCACGCCGTCGCCGTTGGCCTGCACGTAAACTCCGGACTCGCGGAGCTTGGCGATCACAGCGTCAAGCTCGTGGGTCGGAGCATTGGGCAGCTCGACTTCGCCGCCGGTGATCGCGGCGGCAACCATGATCGAGCCCGCCTCGATTCGATCGCTCACGACTTCGTGGTCGGCGCCATGCAGCCGCTCGACACCTTCGATTTCGATCACGTGCGTGCCGGAGCCGCGAATCCGCGCCCCCATCGATACCAACGCTCGGGCGAGTTCCTGCACCTCGGGCTCGCGGGCAGCGTTTTCGATTGTCGTGCGGCCGCGCGCGAGCACCGCCGCCATCATGATGTTCTCAGTGGCGCCGACGCTCGGATTGTCGAGCCAGATCCGCGCGCCTTCGAGGTGATCGGCGTGAGCCTCGACATATCCGTGACGAATCTGGATTCGCGTGCCGAGCGTGCGGATTCCGGTGATATGGAGATTCACCGGACGCGCGCCGATCGCGCATCCTCCGGGAGTCGATACTCGCGCCTTGCCGGTCCGCGCGAGCAGCGGGCCGAGCACGCAGAACGACGCGCGCATCGTCTTGACCAATTCGTAGGGCGCGTCGTTCGAGGTAAGCTTCGCGGCCTGGAGCGTGAGCTCGTGCTCTCCCGTCCACTCGGCACTGACGCCGAGGCCTTGGAGAAGAGCGATCGCGGTGTTCACGTCGCGAAGGCGCGGTACGTTTCGGAGCCTGAGCGGCTGGTCGGTGAGGACGGACGCCATCATGATAGGGAGCGTCGCGTTCTTGCTGCCGCTGAGCATCACGCTGCCCTTAAGCGGCCTCCCCCCATGCACGATCATCTTGTCCAACGAATTAGGTTCCCCTCAAAAGCGACGCCCGGCAAAACTGATGACTGATGACTGCGGTAGCGTAGCATTTTCGCGATGTCTTTAGCCGCGAGTAAAGCAACGCGGCACGGCGGCTCCCATCGTCAATTTTCAGCGCCGCAGTGCCGGGATTTTGCCGCCCGCGCGGCATCCAAAGAATACTAGGGTCACGCCGCCTATCGATATAGCTCGGCGCAATTCAACAAAGGCAAGCAAAGACGAGGATCGCAGAACTCAAGCTCCCAGCCCCACCGCCAGAATGCGTGGCCTTCGCCTTGCACGCGCTGAACGCATCTTCGGCGAGGAGTCGCGAAGCAGACCAACGTGCGCTCGTCGAGCGCGTCGCAGGACCGCGGTTTCGGCATCAACTTTGACAAGCTCCGCTTTGACGGCAGCACCGCGCTGGCGCAGCGCTTCGCGTCGCGCGGCGGCGCGAGTTTATCCGGCTTGGCGCGGCCGAGCGCGATCTTCTGACCAGGATGATCGCTTGGGCGACCAAGAACGCGCCCACGATCGCGCGCGAATTCTACGACTGGCAATTCAGCTTCGGTCCCACGATGGCGTTCTTTCAGAGGCACGCACAGAAGCTGAAAGCGACCCTCGCAGCACTGAGAAGACAGATCGCGCAAACGCAGACCAGTTACATCATCACGGCGTTCGAGGGCGCGAGATCGAACTGGGACGTCGCTTATCTCACGCATCGGCTGCACGTGGGTTTGGTTCACGACCAGATCGATCTGCCGTTCAAGTGGCATATCGGCGCCTACGCCGAGATGCAGCGGCTGGTGAGTTTGCACCTCCGCAAAGCGCTCAAAATGGACGGGGCCATCGCCCTCGAGGACGCGATTTACAAGGTGTTCAACCTCGACATCCAGGCGGTGGGAGCTTCGTTCCTGCTGACCAGGCTCGAGTCGATGGGACTCAATCTCGACGGGGCGGAAGTGCCGGCAGGGGCGGATCGCACCGAGGTGATCGATCAGTTGAAGGCGGCGATGCAAATCTGCTGCAAGAGGCGAGCGCGCTCTCCGAGCTCCGGCTCAACGACCAGATTCTCGACGCCCATGTGCCGTGCGCGGGCTGGATGGCCATGGCGTTCACCAGTTTCAAGAGCAAGCTGCAAGAATTCGTCGACAACACTCGCGCCTGACCGAGTAGCTAAGGACCGCGACCGAGCAGCTGACGATCAGCATCCGCGAGATCGCGCAGATCTGCACCACGGCGGCGAAGCGTCGTCGGCACTGCGGCTAATATCGGGCGCAGGCCGCCAACGCGAAGATCTCGCGGCTCGGTGATTCGAGCGTCGAGATCAGCAAGGTCATCAAGGTGATCACCTCAATCGCCAAGCAGACTAATTTGCTCGCCTTCAATGCGACGATCGAGGCTGCGCGCACCGGGGAGGCAGGCAAGCCCTTCTCCGTGGGTCGCCAACGAGGTCAAGGAACTCGCCAGGCAAACGGCGAATGCGACCGAGGAGATAGGGCACCAAATCGAAACTACCAACGAAGACGTGAAAAACGCGATCGACTCGATTGCGCAACTGACCGAGGTGATTAACCAAGTGAGCGAGCTATCCAATTCGATCGCGAGCGCGGTGGAGGAGCAGACCGCGGCGACCAAGGAGATGACTCGCAACCTGACCGAGGTCGCGTCGTCAGCGCCGCGCGTTATGAACGGCTCGGAAGCTTACTTGCCGCAGCGAATCGCTTCGCCGTTGATCCCTCGTCACCTCGCGATGCTTCACCTCCCTCGGGCCTTCCAGCGCTTTTCTGATGTGCGGATCGCGATGGCCGGACCACAATGACGATAGGGGAACCGCCGTATCCCGGGATGGAGCGAAGCTCAACTAGTCAAGCCAGGAGGGGCTCATCCACCGGTGAGCTGAGTCCCGTCACGACAAGCGGCCCTTCAGCACGCGGGGGATGCCGGCAAGGTCCGAAATCACCGACATCATTTCGAGGCCGGAGCGCGCGAAGATCTGCTCGATGTCCGAAGTTTGGCCCGCGCCAATCTCGACCAGCACGGTGCCGCCGTTGTGCAGATGCGTCGACGCGCCCGCTGCGATCCGCCGGTAGAACTCGAGGCCGTCGGATTCGTCAGTCAGCGCGACGCGCGGTTCGTGCGAACGAATTTCAGACTCGAGGTTCGCGACTCCGGCGCTATCCACGTAAGGAGGATTCGACGCGATAACGTCGAATTGTCCGAGCGGTTCGTCACTCTCTAGCGGTCTGTAAACATCGGCGAGCAACAACTGTAGGCGTCCTTCGACGCGATGCCGCGCGGCATTGCGGCGCGCAACCTCAAGCGCCGCGGGCGATATATCCACCGCGACGACTTGTGCGCCGGGCGCATTGACGCCGATTGCAATCGCGATCGCGCCCGAGCCGGTGCCGATATCGAGCACGCGCGCAATCGGCTTTCGCCCCACTATCTCGAGCGCTTCGTGCACGAGAGTTTCAGTCTCCGGGCGCGGAATCAGAACATCGGGAGTGACTTCGAAGTCGAGCGAGAAGAATTCCTTGTGACCGACGATGTATGCGAGCGGCTCGCGAGCTGCGCGCCGCGTAACCATCGCCTCGAAGCGCACGAGCGCTTCCTTGGTCAGATTGATGCTGCCGGCAAAGACTTCCGCCCGCGAGACGCCCGCCGCCTCGGCCATCAGCACCTCCGCATCGAGCCGCGCCGACTCGATTCCCGCGCGCTTAAGTTTGAGTGCCGCGTCGGAGACGCGGTCCCCTACCCCGCGCATCGCGCTCTCACGCGCTCATCGCCTGCGCCTGCTCGGCACTGCTGAGCGCGTCGATAATCGGGTCGAGGTTGCCATCGAGCACCAGGTCGAGCTGATGAAGCGTCAGGTTCACGCGATGGTCGGTGACGCGCGACTGGGGGAAGTTGTAGGTGCGGATGCGCTCGGAGCGGTCGCCGGTGCCCACCATCGAGCGGCGCTGCTCGGCGATCTTGGCGTGCTGCTCCTCTTGCGCCTTCTCGAGGAGCCGTGCACGCAAAATCTTGAGGGCGCGCGCTTTGTTCTTATGCTGCGATTTCTCGTCGCGGCAGATGATCACCATCCCGGACGGGATATGCGTGATACGCACCGCGGAGTCCGTCGTGTTGACGCTCTGGCCGCCGGGTCCCGACGCGCGCATTACGTCGATGCGGAGGTCCTTTTCCTCGTTGATATTGACCTCGACGTCGTCCGCCTCGGGCATCACGGCCACAGTCACCGCCGAGGTGTGGATGCGGCCGGAGCCTTCGGTCTCGGGCACGCGCTGCACGCGATGCACTCCGCCTTCGAACTTGAGGCGCGAGTATGCGCCGCGGCCGTTGATCGACGCGATTACTTCCTTGATGCCACCGAGCCCCGTGTCGCTGAGGCTTAAGGCCTCGACCTTCCATCCGTGGCGCTCGGCGTATCGTGAGTACATGCGGAAGAGCTCGCCGGCGAAGAGGGAAGCCTCGGCGCCGCCGGTGCCGGCGCGAATTTCGAGGATGACGTTGCGATCGTCGTTGGGATCGCGCGGCGTCAGCAGCTCCTTGAGGCGTTCCTCGAGCGCCGCTTGCCGCTGCTGGAGCGCGGGCAACTCGGCCCGCGCAAGCTCGCGCAGATCGGCGTCATCGCCATCGGCGAATGCCTTGTGCTCGGCGATCTCCTTGAGCAGGACGCGATAATTGCGGGCGCAGTCTGCCACATCGGCGAGCTGTGCGCGCTCCTTCGCGAGACGCGCATACTCGCGCTGATTGCCCACCGTCGCGGGATCGGAGAGCTTGCGCTCGATCTCGGCGAAGTGCTCTTCGATCGCGCCCAGTTTGTCCAGCATCGCTTCCACATCAGCTCCGCAGCATAGCTCCTGAAACGAAAAGCGGCACGGCCAAAGGGCCGGGCCGCGAATCCTTCCCCCGCGCACCCGGACGCATCACGCCACGGGCGGCGGAGGTTGCTATGCTACTTCATGCCGTACTTGCGCTTGAACCGTTCGACGCGGCCTGCGGTATCGACGAGGCGCTGGGTGCCGGTGTAGTACGGATGGCACTTCGAGCAGACCTCGACATGCAGCTCGCGTACGGTCGAGCGGGTCTCGAAAGTATTGCCGCAGGCGCACGTTACCGTGCAGCGGCGATAGTCAGGATGAATTCCAGCTTTCATGGCACTACTCGATAAGCTCGCCAAAGGTTATCAAATAAGGTTATCACCCGATGACAATCGGCACAATTGACCGCCCAATCTTTAGGCACTGGGTGGCGTTTAGCTTCGCCATCATATTAACCATCCTTTGTGGTTTGTGCAGGGCGGCGGAATCGAATCGCGCGGCGCCAGCCGATTCGAAGCCGACGGTTCATGCGCAGACGGTCGAATTCGGACCGCCTGACTACGGCTTCGCGCCGGCGAGCCAGAACCTGCTGGCGCCGACGATCGAGCTGGCACCGCCGGGTCCCGATCGAGCCGGTCGCGCCGAGGCGGTCTTCATCCGGCAAATGACCTTCCAGCGCAAGATCTCGTTTCATCCGGAGCTGTCCCCCGAGTTGGATCGCGTCGTCGATGTCCTGCCGCCTCGGCAATCGACCCTCGTACGCGCGGGGGCGCTTTACTCGGCGGACGACGTTCCATGGATAAAGCAAAAGGACGGCACACACGAAATCTGCGTGAACGGCGAGCCGCGCGAGAAGGACTATTACTATGCGCTCGCGCGCGAATGCTCGAGCCCCGAGGAGCCGGAGCGATTCTCAGGCATCTTCGCGTTGAAGCCCACGCCGCCTCCCCCCGACGGCGCCACGCCGGAGAGCGTCAGGGGCGAGCTCGGCGGCGAGCTGATGATGAACACCTACGGCGGTGGCGAATTCGTCGATATGCTCGCGGGATTCACACGCGAGACGCGCGGCGACCTCGCGCCGCCGTGGGACAAGAAGCCCGGCGAGTTCAACCATCACGATCGCGCCGTGCTGGATCGCTTCAACCACGACCTGCCACATTTCTCCTCGCGTATCGAGCATTACCTCGAGTTCAAAAACATCCTCGATGAATTCGACGGACCCGGCGGTCCTTACGTCCTCTTCAACATGGACGCGGCGGTCAACCTGCACGCGCTCAAGCAGTATCCGCATCTGGCCGAGTTCTATCGCAAGCTTGTACCCGCCGTTGTCGCAGCGTCGGGCATCTACGACTCGAAGGGCGACTTCTGGATGCGCACCGGCTTCGAGCACGGGCACATCCGGATCGCCTTCATGGTGCGCAACGGGATGCTCACTCCGTTCAACGCCAACTATCAGCCTGCGGGCGAGAGCGTCGCACTCAACGAGGTCCGCCACGGCAGCTATCGCAGCCTCGCGTGGGTGCATATCAAGAGCCTGTCGCTGACCTTCGGGCTCGATAACCTGTCTTTCGAGAGCGACTATCTGCGCGACGATCACTCGATGAGTCTGGTCAACCACATGGATTCGGTTCCGGTGCTCGTCGCGCCGCCTGGCATCCACCAGCTGATGGACCTGATCGCGGGCGAGTTCATGCGCGTGCTGGCGCAAGGTGACGGTGGCCTCAAGACGTCAGTGGAATCGAAGCGCGTCGGCGGCGGGATGACGGAGTTCAAGGCCGGGCTCGTCGGCGAGTATCACTACTCGCCGACACTCGAGTTTCTCGCACGAATCGGCGATACGATAGCGGACAAGCACGACGAGACCGTGCGCAAGGAAGAGCGTGCGCTGGGCGAGGAACTTCTCGACGCGCTAATGGTCGATTACAATAACGCCCGGCCCGCATTGATTTCTCTCGATCGGGGGACAAACGCGCAATGAGCAGGTATCGAGCAGCCGCACTCACCGCGGTGCTCGCGATTTTCACCTTGACACTCGCTGGATGCAGCGATACCGACCAACCTAAGCCTCTGGCCAACCCGCAGAGCGGCCCGCAGCAGGTGACCGATCTCAACTCGATTTCCAACACTCCTGTCGATTCCTTCAAGCTGAGCCAGGAGGCTAAGGCGAGCCTCGCGCCGAATCGCGACGCCGAGGCTGTGCTGACTGAACCGCCGCATCTCACGCACCAAGCTGGCACCGATCACGATCCTGCCGAGGAATCGCTACTGAACGACAAGGCCGCCCAGTATGCCGCCTTCTCGCACGCCCTGCTCGAGCGCTTGTACGTTCAGATGCGCGATCTCGAGCGCACCGAACAGTATTCGCAACTCAAGGTTCCGGAGGACATTAAGCCGGTCGTTATCACCGCGATCATGGACAAGGACGGCAACCTCAAGGAGCTGATCCTCGAGCAGCATTCAGGCCGCGCCAATGTGGACAAACTCGTGATCGCGGCCTGCAAGAAGGCGCTCTGGTATCGGAATCCCCCGCTAGGCGCGCTCTCGGATGACGGCGACTACAAGTTCACGATCCACGGCCAAATCCAGAATTTCGCTTCCAAGGACGGCCGTCACTGGCAGTTCATAACCAAGATCGGACTGGGGATTGGATAGCTCCGAAACTGGCAGCGGAGCGTCGGGTCATCTGCTAGAATTCACGCGTGCCTTCGATTGACGACTACCTACCGCGGCCGGGGCTTTCGATCCCGATCGTGACCGTGCTGGCTGCCGATGGCAGCGTGCTCGAGGACGAGCAGCGCGCCGTCGTGCGCTACGTCCTGCAGGGCGGCGCCGGCGCGGATATCATCTTCGCAGCCGGCACCAACGGTGAATGGGACCGTATCGATAATGAGCATCGCCAGCTCGTCACGAGAATCGCGGTCGAGGAATGCCGCCGCGCCTCCGAGCGCCTCGCCAAGCGAGTCGAGGCGTGGGCAGGAATAACGGCGCATACGCGGCGCGAGACGCTCGAGAACCTCGAACACGCGATCGAGGTCGAGGCCGATGCCGCGGTGGTTGCGCCGCTGTCGATCCGCGATTCGCATCATCCGACCGAATTCGTCGAGCGCGACATCGGCTCGCTCTTCAATCGGATGGGCCGGATGATTCCGGTGTTTCTGTATGATAACGCGGACATCTCGGCGCCCGGCCACGCCGCGCATCTCCACACCCACGACGTCAAGGACATGAGCAAGCTGCCGTACGTGCGTGGCGTCAAGGTGACGGCCAACAAGAGCGTGATCGGCAACTACACGCGCGCCGCGTCCCATTTCAAATCGAGCCACGAGTTCGCGATCTTCGCCGGCAATGCCCACCTGATTTTCGATTTGTTCAAACCGCCAGAGGGCGTCGCCGATCGCATGCGCCACTACTGGAATCGCTACCTGACGCAGCGCGCACGCCCCTACGGCGTCGTCGCGGGCCCAGCCAACGTGCAGCCACGCGAATGGCAGCGCGCATGGCAGGTATGCCGCTCGGCAGACGGCGAGCTGATGCGCGCGTATGAGACCGCGATCGGCGAATTCCGCGACGCATGCTCGTTCAAGCGCGGTCGAAAATCGGTGCCGCTCACGATCGCGTGCCTCAAGGCGGCGCTCAAGGAACTGGGCGTCATCTCCAACGAGTCCGTTGCCAAGGACACTCCCGATTTCACCGGCGACGAGCGGCGCATCTTCGCCGAGCGCTTCGCCCAGGTGCGGGAGCGCGCCGCCGCGACACTCGAATCGACCTGGGTAAGCGAACACGATTCCCGCGCCGGCCAGTCGCCCGTGCTCAAGACCGCGTAATCGAAATGGCTGAAGAAAGACTCGACGTCGCCGGATGCGGCAGCATGGTGGTGGACCTGTTCTACCGCACTCCGCGCATCATCCAGGCCGACGAGAAAATCCTGCTCCGCGCGCACGGCGTGAGCGCCGCGATGGAACGGACGGAGGTCGGCGGCCTGGTGCTGAACCATCTCGGATGGGCGCGCGTGCTCGGCCTCACCACCGGTATCTTCGGCAAGATCGGCGACGATCGGAACGGCGAATTCCTGCGCGAGGCGATGGATCGCTTCGATATCCGCCACAATCTCACGCTCGACGGCAGCGCGACGGCATTCGCCACCGTGTTCGTCGATAAGGACGGCAACCGCGCGATTTACATGGCGCGCGGCGCGACCGGCGAGCTCGCACCCGAGGAAATCCGCCGCCGCCACGCGGGCTTCATCCGGCGCGCGCAGCTCGTCACTACCGAAATCTCGCAGCTCCCGCTCCGCACGGTGC
Organism: Candidatus Binataceae bacterium; assembly: GCA_030037595.1. Lineage (GTDB taxonomy): Bacteria > Desulfobacterota > Binatia > Binatales > Binataceae > JASHPB01. The sequence goes on along the minus strand of JASHQJ010000455.1, from coordinate 4,797 downwards.
TCGCCATCCTGCTTTTCGCACGCACCCATTCGATTCCGACTGTGCTCGACGTGGACATCAAGCCGTCCGATGCGGTCGGCGCGCTGGGCACCCGCGCCGAACTCGAACGGGCGCTCAAGCTCGCGACGTATCTGAAGCCGGCGAAGGCCGCGGCGCGCGAACTCATCAAGAGTAACGGCCGCGACCCGCTGAAGCTGGCGCAGGCGATTCGCGCGAAGTACGGCAATCGCGCGGCGATTATCACCGAAGGCGACAGGGGATGCTCGATTTCCGCCAAGGATGCGGAGCTACAGGTGCCCGCCTTCAAGGTGCGTCAGGTTGACGCGACCGGCGCGGGCGACGCGTTCCTCGCGGGCGTTATCACGGGGCTTCGGCTCGGCCTCACGTGGCCGCAGATCGGCAAGCTCGCCAACGCGGCGGGAGCGATCTGCGTGACGCGGCTCGGCGCGTTTCCCTCGAGCTTCGATCTGCGAAGTGAAATCGTTGAGCTATACGGCGAGGCGCTGCCGCTCGCGCATCAGCGGCCCGTACGCGCTCCCAGAGCCAAGGACGCGCCAGCTGCGACGGCAGAAGTCACGGAATTCTTCGAGACGGCCCTGAGCGAGCTCGCCACGATGCGCGCCGCGCTCAATCTCGACGCCATCACCCGCGCCGTTGAAGTCATTCGCACCGCTCTTGGCCGCGGCGGACGCGTGCACGTGACCGGGGTGGGAAAACCCGAACACGTGGCGCGCTACGCCGCGAGCCTGTTCTGTTCCGTCGGCACACCGGCCACCTTCCTGCACGCGACCGAAACGCTGCACGGCAGCCTCGGCCAGGTGCATCCGCGCGATGTCGTGATCGCGATCTCGAACAGCGGCTCGACCGACGAGTTGCTCTCGACGGCGACCGCGGTGAAGGACCAGGGCTCGCTGCTGATCGCAATAACCGGGAGCCGAGAGTCTGCGCTCTCGCAACTCGCCGACCTGGTAATTCATGCGCCGACAGCGCAGGAAGGGGGCGGACTCGGGCTTGCGCCGCGCATCAGCGTGCTCGGCCAGGTCTTCGTCTTGGCGGGGATGTCGGTCGCGCTCGAACTCGCGCACGGCCTGACTGTCGAAGAATACAGCCGATGGCATCGCGCGGGCGCGCTCGGCGAGACCGCGCGCCGCATCGCCAACGGCGAGCCGGCGCCAAAGAAGATCAAGTCAGTCTGATTTTAGACGAGCGAAGCGTTTCGGTGCGGTGCGCTTGTAGCTCCAGGTCGCCAGCGCGCGCTACTTCCTTGCCGTCGATCGCGCCAGCGTGGAGCCGCAGCCCGACCCCTCCTCGCGGACCGAGATACGCCGGAATGTGGAGACGTTTTGGATTCGCAGCCGACAGCGCGGTGTTGTCGCCTGGCAGTACCTTGCACGTCAGCGCGACGATTCCGCCGCCACGATGGTTGTCGAGGAAGTACGCGAACTTCTTGTTCCGCAAAGAGAACGAGGCCTGCGAGCCGTGGACCTGACGCGTCGCCTCAGGCAGCGCGAGGCAAATCCCGGTGAGCCGCGTAAGGCGGGGATCTTCCCTGGCAGATTCCTGCGCGGGCGATTTCGGCATCGCGGCTACTTGCCGGAAAACTTCGGTGGGCGCTTCTGGATAAACGCGCTGATGCCTTCCTTGTAGTCTTCCGTGCGGGCCGCGACGCCTTGCGAGATAGCCTCGCGCCTCAGGACCTCGAAGAGGCCCAAGCCTTCTTCCTCGATCCGCCGCACGAGCCGCTTCGATTCCATGAACGCCGCAGTCGGGCCGCTCGCGACTTGTGCCGCGAGCTTTCGCGTACGGTCGAGAACGGCGTCGGGCGGGAAGCTCTGGTTGACGAGGCCGATCGCGGCCGCCTCGGTGCCCGAAAGCAACCTGCCCGAGTAGATGAGCTCGAGCGCGCGATGCATTCCGAGGCGCGATACCAAGAACGAATGTCCGCCGGAATCGAGCACTGCGCCGATGCGCGCGAACGGAGAGCCGATTTTCGCGTCGTCGGCGATATAGACGACGTCGCATGCGAGCGCGAGCCCCAGCCCAAGTCCGAGGCACGGGCCGTGAACCGACGCGAAGGTCGGCGCCGGAAATGTCGCGATACGGCGAACGACAGGATTAACGACCGTCTCCAGGATCTGTTCGCCGTCTTCGTTGCCGGGATCAGCTTCAGATAAGTCGCGGCCGGCGCAAAATCCCGCACCTTCACCGCGGATCAGCACCGCGCGCACTTGCTGCTGCTCGGCGCGATCGAGGGCGACGACAATCTCGCCCACATCGGCCTCGCGCATCGCGTTCAACTTGTCAGGACGGTTGAGCGCGACCTCGGCCATCGCGCCATCGATTGAGAGATTAACGCTCATCGTGGCCTCCGGCGCGGCGATATGGGTGCTGACCTAGAAGACCGGGATTATGTCCTCGGCCGAAATGTCGCCGACGTCAACTCCTTCAATATCAAGCTCGGGGATCGCGGGAAACTCGATGCCCCAGCGCTCCACTAGCTTGCGCACGCGCGCGATCGCGAGCTTCCAGTTGTCGGCCTGCTGATCGAAGGTGAGCACTCCAAGCCCCGCCTCGCGCGCAACACGGAGCAGCTCGCGATGGTTGTGCAAAAAGTTCGGCGGCAGATCCCAGAATTGGTTCGGCGGCTCCCAGAGCACCATCGAGAGAAAGACGAAACCCGCGCGGAGCTGCTTGGTGACGAAGGAGCGGTCGGCGTCAGTGAGTCCCGGCCACTGCTTCTCGAGCAGGTTGATGCAGATCTGGAGATGGCGCGCCTCATCGCGGCCGATGCGGCTGAAGATCTCGCGGAAGACAGGATGCGTCGTCGCGCGCGACATCCCGTGGAAGAGCGTCGAGGACGCAACCTCGCCCATCATGAACGAGGTGAAGAGAATGGCGAGCGGGTACTTGTTGACCGCCCGATTAAAACCCGACCAGTAGCGGCCGCCATTGTGGTAGAGCCAGCCGATATGGTTGAGGGCGATCGTCTGCAGCTCGCTTTTCGGCGTGAAACCCTGCGGGCCGGCGGGCACCAGGCGCTGGATAACGCGCTGACAGGTTTCCTCGTGATTGGTTTCGTCGCGCGTGATCGAGAAGAAGCACTTGCGAACCGGATCTTCCTCGTGGGTTTCGAAGGCCCGGATCATCGCGCGCGCAAACACCGGCGGGCCCGACGAGTCGAAGTTCGAAAGCAGCGCCCACCAGTACATGATCGCGACCTTCTCGTCGTCGCTCCACGCTTCGGGCGAGAGCTCGTTCCAGTTGATCGTGGCGGGGTTGAAGCCCTCGAGCTTGGCGCGCTCGTAGATCTCGGCGAGCTTGGGCGTTTCGCAGCGCCATTCGATTGGAAAGATGTTAGGCTGCGGGACTTCAGGCGGCGCAATCAAACCTTCCGGTGGAACGATGAAATCGCGCATTTAAACCCTCTCACTAAAAATCTACCAACTATTCGGTTGATTTTGCAAGTGCGTTGGAGTGCGCCGCGACAATCCCTTCGAAGGCGATTCGATGTACCGCCGCCGCGATCGCGGCCGCGCCCAGCTCGCCCTCGGGCCGATACCATTCCGTGATCGAATTCAACATTCCGAAAATGAGCCGCGTCGCCAGCCGCGGATCGATATCGGCGCGAAGCCCTCCCTCGCGCTGCGCCTCGACCATCGTATCCGCGACGATACGATCGAACTCGCGCCGGCGCTCGAGCACTCGCCGCTCGATACGGGTGTTGCCGCGCACGCGGATAAGCAATGCCACCTCGGGCAAGCGTTCGACGGTGATCTCAATTGTACGCCGAATGAGATGCCGGAGCCGTTCGACGGCCGCACCGCGCCTGGCCTCGGGCTCGTCGAGCACGGCGAAAAGCGAATCGAGCGCGCGGCCCACTCCGCGCGCCAGCAGCTCTTCCTTGCTCCGCACGTGATAGTAGATACTGGCCTTGGTGATGCCCGCGGCGCGCGCGATCTGTTCAAGCGAGCTGCCTTCGTAGCCGCGCTCGCGAAACACCCGTACCGCGACGTCGAGGATGGTGTCGGCGCTGTACGGCTTGCGTTGCCTGGCAGGTGGTCGGCCCAAGTTGCGTGGCCTCCCCTTACGCCGCCTTAACCTGATGTTATTCTGCACCCCGGATCACGCTCCGACTAGACGAAAAAGACACAAAGTCATATTGACGAGCATTCAACTGAAGGAAACGGCACCACGATGAAATATGGCGTAGCAGTCCGCAACATGGGTCCGCAATCGAGCCGCGCCAGCGTGATTGCCTGCGCGCGCGCCGCGGAGCGCGCGGGATTCGACGCGCTCTTCGTATCCGATCACTTGTGTATCCCACCCGATCAGACTGAAGGCTCCGCGGGGCGCTATCTCGACGCGGTCGCGACGATCGCCTTCCTCGCCGCCATGACCGAGCGGATTCGCGTCGGCATTTCGGTGCTGGTCCTGCCCTATCGCCCCGCCGTACTCACCGCCAAGCAGCTCGCGACGATCCAGGAGCTCTCCGGCGGGCGGGTAATTCTCGCAACCGGCAGCGGCTGGATGAAACCGGAGTTCGACGCGCTCGGCGTGGATTTTCCAAAGCGCGGACGCATCACCACGGAAACGCTTCAAGTGATGCATCATCTCTTCGCCGTCGACGTGCCAGGACCTTTCGAAGGCACGACGGTCAAATTCCCGTCCTTCGTGTTCAAGCCGCGGCCCGCACGCCCGCCGATCTGGATCGGTGGCAACGGCGAGGCCGCGATCCAACGGGTCCTCAAGTACGGTGACGGATGGCATCCGATGCTCAAGGCGGAGGAACTTAAAGCA
>JASHQJ010000454.1 GCA_030037595.1 Candidatus Binataceae bacterium | reverse complement strand
GGCAGACGCGAAGGGCAAGACGATAGTGCGTCGCCAGCTTCGGCGCCGCCAGCTATTGCCGTTCATGGCACAGCTCCCAACTTGTCTGGTGGGCATGGAGGCCTGCGGTGGAGCACACTACTGGGCGCGCGAGATCGCGAAACTGGGGCGCGAAGTGAAGCTGATGAGTCCGCGTTTCGTGCGCCCATACGTGAAGTCGAGCAAGAACGACGCGCGCGATGCAGATGCCATCTGCGAGGCGGTGGCACGACCGTCGATGCGATTCGTAACAATCAAGAGCCAGGTTCAGCAGGACATGCTCGCGCTGCACCGAGTACGCTCGCTGTTAATCCATGAGCGCACGGCGTTGATGAACCAGATGCGCGGGTTGCTGGCTGAGTATGGAGTAGTTGTGGCAGTGGGTGCCGCCCATCTGCGTCGGGCACTGGCTGAGATCCTTGGAGATCGGGATGAACGAGTGAGCGAACTTCTACGCGAACGCTTACGTTCATTCGAGGAGCGGTTTGAGCGCTACGACCGGCAGAGCGGCTGGCGCCGTGCTCATGCCAGCCGTTCTGACATTCCTCGTCGGTACCGGGTCGTGGACGGATCCGAGCCCGGACTGTCGAGCGCGGAATCTGCAACTAGTCGGCGCGGCGCTTCTGCTAACTTCGTGCCACTCACATCCGCCATCGGTATCAGGCGTTAGTTGGGCTGATCTGTCGCCGGACCATGTGACACGCAAATTCCTATCGCAGTCGTAGCGGTGCAACCCGCATCGGCCAAAGTGCCTGTTCCGAGTCACCGAGATTTAACTGTCGGTGATACCGGCGAATACCGCGCGGACCCTCCTCAAGAAGATCACTCTCTCCTGATCTTGCCCAAGTCCGCCGGCAGCCCACTGACGCTGACCGACTGGCTGCTCTCTGTCACCTCGATCGAGGCCACCTGCTGAGCCGAGGCATTCGGCGCCGGAGCGCCGCCCGATGAGCCCGAGCATCCGAGCAGGCTCATCGCCAGCATCGGCATCACTATCGCGAGAATCGACGCGCGTAGCCGCCGCCTCCGATTCATCGGCAGGATCGCGAAGCCGAGCAGGTATAGCGCGAGCATCAGCCCGCCGCTGCCGCTGTCGCCATCGTCGTGCGTTCGATGAGAAGTGGTGATAGCCGCGAGCCGGATCTCGTTGCCCAGGTCGAGGCTGCCGCTCGCTCCGCCTGAGATAACGCCACTCAGCGCGAACCTCAGCGACTGACCCGCGGGCAAAGTGATTGGCGGTGAGAACGTGAACGCGGCGGGCGACTCGATGGGACTCGTCAAAGTGGCGCTGCCGACCTGGTCGCCATTGATCGTCGCGACCAGCGTCAGCGAGCTGAAGATCTTCGGCCTGCTGACGGAGACGCTTACCGACGAAACAGTCTGCTCGTGATTGTCCGATGCCTGATAGCTGAAGCTACCGAGATCGACGGTAGCGCCGGGTTTGCCGCCGCCGCTCGCCTGAGCAGTCACCATCACGACGCCGCTGCGACTCGGCGTGGCGGTGGGGGTAGCCGTCGGAGTGGATGTAGCTGTGGGAAGAATGGTCGGAATCCCCGTCGGAGTGGTGCTCGGCGTGGCCGACGGAGTTGCCGTTGGGGTTGTCGTCGCAGTGGCGGACGGGGTAGGCGTCGGAGCTGTCAGCACCTTGAAGTCCTTCGAGTTGCTGGATGCGAGCAACGACGAGGTTCCCGCGAAGCTGCCCGACAGCGTGTAGGTGCCGGGCGCGGCGAACGTTACCTGGCAGCTTGCGATGCCGCTCGAGCTGGTCGCTGCATTGCAGCTCGCGCCGCCGACTGCGAGGTCGACTGTCTGCCCGCTTAACGGCACGGCTGGCACTGCGGACACGTCGGTCAACGATCCGACTAGCGAGACCATCTGCCCCGGCCCACCGCCGGTCGGACTCTGGTTGATGCCGACGAAGGTCGTATGCGCACCCGCGGTCCAGGTCACGACGGCAGGGTTTGAAGTAATCGTCGTGCTGTTCACCGTTTCGCTTGCGTTGAGTGTATCGACCCCAGTGAAAATGCCGGTATAGCTGAACGAGGCAACATTGCTGACGGTATTGTCATTCGGTCCGGCATACACGCGACGCATTCGAGCGATGGGAATCCGTGACCATCCGAGCGCGCCGCGCTCGCCGTGGCAAAAGGGTTATGTCGAGCGACTGATCGGCTCAATTCGTCGGGAATATCTTGATCACATGGTGGTGTTCGGAGAGGCGGACTTGTGCCGCGTCCTGAAAAGTTACGCCTCGTACTATAATGGCGTCCGCACTCACTTATCTCTGAACGAGAACGTTCCGCTGTTCCGCCGCCGGCAAACCGTCGGCAATATCTTGTCGATTCCGCTCCTGGGCGGGCTGCATTATGAGTACGTTAGGATTTAAGTTTTCGGTAGGGACAGCTCGAAGAGGCTCCCTCAGAAATGCAGAGTCAGAATCGATACGCGATCCTGCAGCTATTTCATGCGCGTGGCGAATCAAACTGAGGTCGTTCCAGCTCGAATTAAACTGATTACCGTACTGTCGAATCCATTCAAAATAATATCGGGGGGAGGCGCGCGATGAGCGAGCAGAGCGGCTTCTGGGAAGAGATCAGCCATAAGATTGTTAATTACTCCTCGATGGATCGCGAAGTACGAATCGCATTCCAGTGCGGTTCAGCTACCGTCGTTATCGCGATCATCCTCAACACTTTCGGTGGCCATCTCGGCAGACCGGTGCATACCCTGGCCGGTGATATTCCCATCGCAACTCTACTATTTCTGATCGCGGGCGAAACTATTGTCCTGACTTTCGTCGCGCTGGCAGTGCTACTCGTGAGCGGGCGAGCCAAGTCCACGATCCTCACAGTGCTTGCGGCTCTTCTGCTCCTGGTAATGGTAGTCAATGGATTCCTGCTATGCCTCGGGCTTCTCGTTCCGGCGGCACTCTTGGCTGTTTTAGCCGTGCTAGCCTCCAAACGAAAGTGGTCCACGGTCCAGAAAGCTCAGGGCGCGATTGCGATCGCCTTCACGACCATCGCAACGATAGAAATCTACGCAGCCGCGGGATATCACGTCTTAGCCATAAGTATTCTCGGCTTTCAGGCGACACTCGCGTTGCTCGGTCTGTTCATGGCTGCAACTGACCTCGCTGAAATAGTGATGCTCGCATCCGATGCCATGACGCGAGGAATCAGGAAGCTAAGTCACTCGAGAGCAATGGTTCTGGTAATCGCGGTTCTGGCGATTGGCGCGAACATGTGGGTGATCACCCGTTTTGTCGTCGGTTATCCCATGAATTTGGCCGCCGCCCTCGGCAGCGGTCTCGGCATTGGTTTGTGGATGGGGTTAGTTTACCTGATGCTCCGGCGGTCGCACAAACGATTAATCTCAATTCCGGCGCACATTGGATACCGGCCCTTGCTGTTAATAGTCGTGATCTATTTTTTGGCAATCCAAGCGGGAGTCATGTGGCGTTTCTTGAGTAATCCCCTCACATATGATCCGGCACAGCTATTCAGTTACTCCAAGGTGTTCGCCTTCCCTATGCTGGTCTTCTTGATGGTCGTCGCCTTATTTTTCCTGGTCGGTGGACAATCACCACAGCGCTTTGCGTTTTTTGGCCTGGGGGCCTCGATCGGGATGATGTGGTTCATGGACCACTCGAGTCAGGGCGAAGCATTCATCGACGTGTTCTACTCGGTCGCAGCCGGCACATTTCTGATGTTACTGTTTGCCCTGGCGCGGAAGATACCTCGGTTTGTCGGCTATGGGATGCTCCTGTGCGAGTTGAACATTTGTTTTCTACTTTATGGACTGGTGATGCTTGCATTTATATCTGCACGCGGAAGTCCGGGAAGACTCACGGTGCCTCAGGCGCTGATAGTGTTCGCTGCGCTCGCGTGGGATATCCTCTCCTCGGGCGAAATCGCCAGTAACGTGCAGACGACGCGCGTTCCGCGACTCGCGCGCGTTGCATTCTTCTTCGCCTACGTGGTCAGCGTTGCGTTGTTCGTCATGGTCTCCACGACGAGTCATCTCATAAACCCGTTCAACGCGAAGGAGGTTGAAGGCATCTTCGAATCAGAGCCCCTTGTCGCGACTGGACTGAACCTGTTGGGCCCTCCGTTTTTCATCTTCATCTTCTCGCTGCGGATGCGGCATCTCCTTGAGCCCGCCGTGATTGCTGAATCGGCGCATATCGTCCATTCTCATGAAGCGAAGGCTTAGTCAGACTTCGGTCACGGAAAAGAGCATCTGTGCAATCCGTTGGACAAGCCACCTTTCCAGGATTTCGGCTCACAATCCCTAACGGGCCCCCCTGGGGGGCCGATCGCTTGCGCGGCACCTTGGAGGTGGACTATGAAAACGCAATCGGAAGCGTCAAAGCGGAAATTCGAGGCGAAACCCGTGCTCGCATACTCGGCAGCCATATCGGTATCGGAGGGATACAAGATCGTGACAAGGTGGCCGGCGCTCGCAGCCGTTATGGCGGCGGTCATTAGCCAGGTGGCCACGGCTGCCAACGCCGCAACCGCGACGGCATGCAAAGGCTCGTTGGGCGCCGTCACCATCCAGCGCGACTTAGACGTTCCCAGGGGAGCAGCCTGCTCACTCCTGGGAACCACGGTAACTGGGAACGTCACCGTCGAGGGCGGCCTCACCGCCGGCAGTGTGCACATACGGGGAGACCTGACGGCCGACCACGCTAACTATCTCGGGCTGTACGGGAACAGCACTATTGGTGGGAACGTAACCGCGGCTCACACGATGGGTTTTCCGCCGATTTCGCCACCTATCGGCACTCTTAAGGCCAATTTCCTCTGCTACATATGGATCGGCGGAGATGTGAAGATTGAGGAGAGTTCGTCTCATTCACCTTGGATAATTGGAGATCCAAGTGGTTGCAGCCGGGCAGTTCAGATGGGCGGCAACCTGGAGTTCCACAATAACGTGGGATCGGCCTCGGCTTCGGGTTATCCGAAAGCATCGGGACTTGTCTCTCAAAACTATATCGGGGGCAACTTGGACTGTCACGACAACGCTCCGCCCGCCAGCGGAATCCTTGGTAGCAACAGCGTTAACGGAAAGAGCCTGGGAGAGTGCTCAAGCCTCGGAGTCGCCCCTGCCAAACCAACAGGCCTGCCGCGGCTTCAATAAGCTTGTGATTTTTCACATTGAAACCTGTCCTTACTGAAAATTCCAACCAATAGTAAACAAGGGGGAGCCTGGGACGCTGAGAGCAATCGGCCGAGGATGCTGACTCAAGTGACAACGCGCGATCCCGATAGAATTGCCTGTAGTGGAGACGTCCGGGCGACGCAGCACGAGCGGATGCGCAACTTTACGCAGACGGTCGTCGATCTGCTCAGGCCGCGAGGCGTTCGTTGTCCTCACCGCCTTTCCTTGCCAAAACGACTAGTGGAGCTAAGGAATAATTGTTCGGCTTGCTAGCTGTCAGCCATTCTCACCTCTCAGGGCAAACGAAGGATGATCGTACTTACCAATCAGAATTACAGCGACCAGTAAAACTATCGGCAGAGTGAGGGCCGTTTCGTGCATTGGAGAAAATAGAAAGCTTCCGCTGATAACGCCCGTAAAATACAGCAGCCAGGTGAGACCGTGTATCCAGGGCCCGGTCAACGAGCGTGCGGCGGCTTCACCACTTTTGGCCGGAACGTCACGAACCGATCCCATCAGATTCAACCATTGGACCAGATGAGTCACGAATGTCGTCAACATTCCGGTGATATATGTCGTAGTTGGCTTCTCTGCTGGAAGGTCAAGGATGACCGCACTTTGGATTCCCATCGCGATCGCTGATATGGCAACCAAGAGATCGACGATCCCATGAGTCGGGTTCGCGCCAGCCTCATGCCAAACGAGAAGAAGGGTCGCCAAGAAGATCAGCTCGATAATCTCAATCGTTCCGGCTGCCGATGACCAGAGCCACGAACCACGATGTTTCACTATTACGATTTGCCCGGTTGCCGTTCCGACCAGATATCCGAGAAAGGATGCGGAACGAGCTTCAGCAAGTGCAAATTGACCATGTGCCAAGGCGATACCGAGGAGCACAGTGTTTCCCGTCTGTGGTCCCGGCAGAGCATCGAAGGCCAGTGCGATTATCGCGTCGACGCTACCGCCGACAACTGCAAGTATTAGAATCATGAGCTCCCATCGCACCGGATAGGTCTTGACGTTCAGCCTCAGGTTCGAGGCGGAGTTCGAAGCTGAAGACGCCATGCTTCCAGCTTCGTACACCTTTGGCAGGGTGGATGGATCCAGCCTTGGAGTGGTGGCTGGTTGCTCCTCTTTGCCTGCTTGGGTCTGCATAGCGGGCCTCCATTTTGCGACCGAATGTTCCAACGAATTTTGGTCAATGAGTCATGGGAGCTTGTTCCAGATGCACCTTTGGATTGCTCCATCTTGCCTTGGACGTTCTTAACATTCGCTCGGAGTGATCGAACCTCTGCGAACCTTGACCACGGCAGCTACCACATCGGTTGTTGGATCTGGGAGCTCGACCAGCCGTAGGTTCGAGACGGGCCGAATTCGCTAAATTGCAGGGCTCGCATCGCTTAACGCTCACGCCTTGGCGGCATTTGAGATGTGGTCAGCTCGCGGGGAGCGCCACAGTAGTCGTGCGAGGCGGAACAATGAGATGTCCGCCTCGCGTAGTTGCGATGTTTCCTTGGATCTATTGTCGGTTAACCTTGGTTTGAGGGTTCAGATTCTGCAAGTGACCACTCTCAGTGCCGGCGGTCGGATCGATTGTACAGTTAATGAGCGCCGGCTTACCTGACGCGAGCGAGTCGGTGAGAGCCTTGGTCAAGCCCTTCGGATCAGTCACGTGGTGGCCGACGCCGTTGAAGGCTTCGATCAGTTTGTCGTAACGCGCGTCTTTCATGAGCACCGTCGGCGAAGGGTCTTTGCTTCCGCTGCGATTGATGTCATCTCCCTTGTAGATGCCGCCGTTGTTGAAGACCACGATCACGACCGGCAAGTGATAGCGGCAGATCGTCTCGATCTCCATGCCACTGAAACCGAACGCACTGTCGCCCTCGACGGCGACTACGGGCTTGCCGCTTACGACGGCCGCGCCGATAGCGTAGCCCATGCCGATGCCCATCACGCCCCAGGTTCCGCAGTCCAGACGTTTGCGAGGTTGGTGCATGTCGATAATGTCGCGACCGAAATCGAGTGTGTTGGCGCCCTCATTGACGAGGTACATATCGGGCTTGTCTGCGAACACATCGCGGATCGCGCGAAGCGCGCTGTAGAAGTTCATAGGGTTAGGATTGGCATTGAGCCGCGTCGCCATACGTTCGACGTTGTGCTGCTTGTGCTCGGCGATCGCGTCGATCCATGCGGCCTTCGGCTGGATCTGCCCCGGCCTGAGCGCACTTACGAATGCATTCATGGTTGAGCCGATGTCACCAACGACGGGTGCGGCGATGGCGCGATTGCTGTCGATCTCGGTGGGCGAGATATCGACCTGCACGAATTTCGCGCTCGGAGACCAGTGCGGTCCCTTTCCCTGTGCGAGCAACCAGTTGAGACGCGCTCCTATCAGCATCACGACATCGGCCTCAGCAAGAACAAGCGATCGGGCGGCAGCCGCCGACTGTTTGTGATTGTCGGGCAGGAGGCCCTTCGCCATGGACATCGGGAGGAACGGTATGCCGGTCGTCTCTACAAATTTACGAATAGCATCGTCAGCCTGTGCGTATGCGGCACCTTTGCCGAGAATGATCAGAGGACGCTGAGCGTCGGCGAGCAAGTCGATGGCGCGTTCGATCGAGTCGGGGTCGGGGATCTGGCGCGGCGCGGGGTCCACTACGCGGACCAATGATTTCTTCGCCGCATCGGAGTCGAGGGTTGCGGCAATGACATCAGCAGTCAGATCGAGGTAGACGCCGCCCGGACGCCCCGAAACTGCCGCGTGAATAGCGCGCGCAACTCCGATGCCGATATCTTCTGGTTTGTTGACGCGGAACGATGCCTTCGTGTAGGGCTTCGCCGCGTTCATCTGATCGAGCTCTTCGTAGTCTCCCTGCTGAAGATCGACGATCGCCCTGTCGCTTGAACCGCTGATCTGGATCATCGGAAAGCCGTTGGTCGTTGCATTGGCGAGCGCGACCATGCCGTTCAGAAAGCCGGGCGCGGACACAGTCAGACAGATGCCTGGCTTCTGCGTCAGATAGCCGGAGATGGCGGCCGCATTTCCTGCGGACTGCTCATGCCGAAAGCCGATGTATCGGATTCCCTCTGCTTGTGCGAGACGAGCCAGGTCCGTGATCGGAATGCCTGCGACGCCGTAAATGGTATCGATGCCATTGAGTTTCAGAGCATCGACTACAAGGTGAAATCCGTCGGTGACGGAAGAAGACTTCTTTTCGTTTGGCATTTGAAAAGATCCTCCAGAGAAATTTGGTCGCCGCTCAGACGATCTTGGCAGTCCGCAACTTGCCGATCTGTTCCGCGGTGTATCCCAGTTGCTTCAGCACCTCGTCAGTGTGCTCTCCCAACAGCGGTGCGCCGGTGATCTTCGGCGTGAAATCGGAAAACTTGATCGGACTGCCGACGGTCAGATATTTGCCGCGAAGCTCTTCGTCCACTTGAACGATGGAGCCGCACGCTCGCAGGTAAGGATCATTTTCGATTTCCTTCATCGATAGAACCGGTCCGCATGGCACCTCGAACTTGCGTAGGATGTCGACGGCTTCGAATTTGGTCTTGTCAGCCAGCCACTTCTCGATCTCAGCGAAGATGTCGAAAATGTGAGGCTGCCGGGCCTTGGTGGTGCTATAGGCAGGGTCATTCGCCCATTGCGGCTTGCCAATGGCCTCGCAGGTGCGTGCCCAATTCTGCTCCTGGACCGTGAAATAGATGTAGGCGTTTGGATCGGTTTGCCAGCCCTTGCACTTGAGCACCCAGCCGGGCTGCCCGCCGCCGCCAGCATTACCGCCGCGCGGGACCGCTTCGCCAAACTTTCCGTTCGGATATTGCGGGTACTCTTCCAGATAGCCGACGTGATCGAGCCGCTCCTGGTCGCGTAGTTTGACGCGGCACAGATTGAGCACCGCATCCTGCATCGACACGGCCACTTTCTGGCCCTTGCCAGTCTTCTGGCGGCCGATCAGCGCAGTCAGGATCCCAATCACGAGATGCATCCCGGTATTGCTATCTCCCAGCGCCGCACCACTGACGGTAGGCGGACCGTCCCAAAATCCGGTAGTCGAGGCTGCGCCGCCCGCGCACTGGGCGACGTTGTCATAGACCTTTAGGTCAGCGTACGGCGAACCGTCGCCGAAGCCCTTGATTGAGCCGAAGATGAGCCGCGGGTTGAGTTCTTGAATGTGCTCCCAAGTGAAGCCCATCCGGTCCATCGCACCCGGCGCGAAATTCTCGACCAGCACGTCGGCCTGGCGAATCAGCTTTTCCAAGATCGCTTTGCCTTCGGGCGTCTTGGTGTTCAGAGTCAGCGACTTCTTGTTGCTATTAAGCGTGATGAAGTACAGCGCATCCAAATTGGGGATATCCCGCAATTGGTTGCGCGTTACGTCTCCTACGCCCGGCCGCTCGACTTTCAGCACGTCTGCCCCGAACCATGCCAATAACTGACAGCATGCGGGGCCGGCCTGAACGCCCGTGAAGTCAATAACCTTTATTCCTTCAAGTGGCAGTGCCATGAGCATTACACCTCCGAAATTTACATTGGGACTGAGATCTGGCTTCACAGGTGGTGAAAAAATTGAACAGTCGAGTGGCCTTCAAATGGTGTGTCGAAATAATCGAGGAAGATCTTGGGCAGGCGGCTTTCGGCGAGGATGCGGTAGTCTTCGGCTTTGACGGGTTTCGTGGACATGGCGAGGTCCGTCAGAATCCCTCGGCGCGCGTGGGCGCGTCGATCAGGGTCGCGGCTTGCGAGCCGAGCGCAGCTATCAGCGCCTGCTTGAGGTCGTCGGCCGTGGCGGCATGCAAGCCCTTCACGCCAAAGCCCTTGGCGAGGGAAACGAAGTCGGGTATCCGGCACGTCAAGTCCCGGCACGTCTTTGGTCTTCGACACCTCCGCGAACCAGCGCAGTGCACCATAGGTGCCGTTCTTCAAGATTAAGAAAACCACCGGGAACTTGTAGCGCACGGCAGTCCAGAGCGCGGTGATGCTGTAACTGGCCGACTCGTCACCGCCGGTGTCTGCCGCCCGGCCATCACGATCAACTGCGTTATGGGAGTTCCAGGCATTGGCGAGCGCGCCCACGCCGTTGCCGGTGCCGGCGGCGGAGTGGAGGTTGATGAGGGCGGGTTTGCCCGTCGCTTGGGCGTATCCGTCGGCCATGCCCACCGCAACGCCCTCATACAGAGCGTGGAAATAGCGGAAACCCGACGGAAAATTTTTCAAAAACGGCAACTCGTTTGATCCAGGGTTGCCGAAGACGGTAGTAACGCCATGCCTGCGCAACAGCTCATATGTCACGTCATGAACGCTGGTCATGAGTTCGCTCCAGTTCTGTCATGAGAATGAAGCTGTCAGGTCGCTGCGCTTGACCTTGCCCATCGCGTTTTTGGGAATTGCAGAGACGAAATGGATCCGCTTGGGGATTTTGAAGTCAGCCAGGCGACGCCCGCAGAACGTTTGGAGATCTTCTTCGGTGGCGGAACCCTTTAGCACCACCGCCGCCGACACATCTTCGCCATACTTCGGGTCAGGCACGCCAAAGACCGCAGCCTCGCTTACCGCCGGATCCTCCAGCAACACCGCTTCTATTTCGGCGGGTGAGATTTTCTCTCCGCCGCGGTTAATCAGATCCTTGATACGGCCGGTCAACGCCAGATAGCCGTCGCTATCGATTACTCCGAGGTCTCCAGTGCGAAACCAACCGTCAATAAACGCGGCGGCATTAGCTTCGGCGTTATTACGATAGCCGCGCATCACGTTCGGCCCGCGTACCACAATCTCGCCCGGAGTGTTCGCGCCCATGTGCCGTCCGTTCTGATCGACGATCGAAACTTCGCTGCTGAAGCCGACAGTGCCGGGCTTGCGCGCAAGCGGGGGCAGTGGGTTGGATGCGACCTGATGGGCCGCTTCCGTCATGCCGTATGCCTCGAGCACAGGCGCTCCGAAGCGATTCTCCAATTTGTCAAGAACGGCTGGCGCGAGCGGAGCGGAGCACGAACGAATGAATCGTGGACCGTGGCGGGGCGCGCCGTCGCCGTCCGCCCTTGCTAGAAGGATTTGATGAATCGTTGGCACGGCGGTGTACCAGGTGGCGTGATGCTCACGGAAGAGCTTCCAGAACTCAGAGGCCGAAAAACGGAGCGGTACGATCACAGAGCCGCCCGATGCGAGCGTTGATAGCGTGGCGCCGATCAGCCCGTGGCCGTGGAATAGGGGCAGAACTACCAGGCTGCAATCCACAGCGGACAGGCGATAGTGAGTTCCGATCTCGAGCGACGACCAAAGCACGTTGGCATGGGTAAGCGGAACGCATTTAGGGCGGTCAGTTGTGCCACTGGTGTAGGCGAACACTGCGACATCGTGGGG
>JASHQJ010000453.1 GCA_030037595.1 Candidatus Binataceae bacterium | reverse complement strand
CGCTTCTTCGGCACGCACTTCTACGTCGTGGCCGCCGGGGCCACACCGATTCTGTGGCAGCACCTGTTCTGGCTCTTTGGCCATCCCGAGGTTTACGTGATGGCGCTGCCGGCCTTCGGCATCATCTCGGAGGTGCTGCCGACCTTCTCGCGCAAGCCGCTGTTCGGCTATCCGATGATGGCGTACTCGATCGTGCTGATCGCATTCCTCTCCTACGGCGTGTGGGGCCATCACATGTTCGCGACCGGCATGGGCCCGGTGGCGGACTCGGCGTTCGCGATAACTTCGATGCTGATCGCGATTCCCACTGGGATCAAAATTTTCAGCTGGATCGCGACCGTGTGGGGCGGCTCGCTCCGCATGACGGTCTCGTTCTACTTCGCGCTTGGGATGCTGCTCGAGTTCACGTTCGGCGGACTCAGCGGAATCATGCACGCGAGCGC
The DNA here is from genome assembly GCA_030037595.1 of Candidatus Binataceae bacterium. Lineage (GTDB taxonomy): Bacteria > Desulfobacterota > Binatia > Binatales > Binataceae > JASHPB01. The sequence continues at coordinate 9,663 of JASHQJ010000453.1, read as the reverse complement.
GCCGATCGACCTACAGCAGACCGACTCGTACTTCGTCGTCGCGCACTTTCACTACGTATTGTTCGGCGGCGTGATGTTCGCAATCCTCGCCGGCTTCTACTACTGGTGGCCGAAGATCACCGGCCGGCTCTTCAACGAAACGCTTGGCAAGTGGCACTTCTGGCTTACCGTCATCGGCTTCAACGTCACGTTCTTCCCGATGCACTTCCTCGGGATGTGGGGGATGCCGCGGCGCATCTACACCTACGGCGCAGATCTCGGATGGACGGGACTCAACCAGTTGGAAACGGTCGGCGCTTTCGTCCTCGGTATCGCCTTCCTGCTCTTCTATATCAACATCTACTGGAGCCTCCGCTACGGGGAGGAGGCGCCGGCCGATCCGTGGGACGGCCGTAGCCTCGAATGGTCAGTCGCCTCGCCTCCCGCCGTTTATAATTTCGCGCTGCTGCCAATCGTGCGCGGCCGCGACGCATGGTGGATTCTCAAGTATGGCCGCGCGGGTTCGCGCGGCGTCGCCGCCTATGTTTCCGGGCAGCCGCCCAAGCCGCCTGAGCCCGAGGCCCCGGTCGATCTCTCGCATGTGCACATGCCAGCGCCGTCGATCTTCCCGCTCGTGATGAGCCTTGGCGTCGGCCTGATGGGTCTCGGCCTTGTCGTTGACTGGTACCGCATCATCCTGATCGGCGCCGTCGTCACGATCATGTGCGTCATCGGCATGGGCTTCGAGTACAAGGACTACGGCCAGGCGTCGCACGATCCCGAGCATGCGCCGTCATCCGGCGGCACCGACGTGCGCAAGGTCGGAGTATGGTGCTTCCTCGGTTCGGAGTGCGTGTTCTTCGCGAGCCTCATCTCGACTTTCATCGTGTACAAGTCGCGGAGTATCGGCGCGCCCGGCGCGGAGATCCTCGAGATTCCGCTAACCTCGTTCAGCACCTTTATCCTGCTGATGAGCTCGCTCCTGATGGTTCTCGCTCTCGCCGCGACGCAACGCGGTGACAGGCTCTGGGAGCGTATCTGGCTCGCGGGCACGGTCTTTTTTGGGCTGATCTTTCTTGGCGGGCAGGTTTACGAATTCACGCATTTCTACCACGAGGGGATGGGCTACACGACCAACCTCTTCTCGCAGTCGTTCTATACGCTCGTCGGCTTCCACGGCGCGCACGTAGCGATCGGCGTGCTGTGGCTCTCGGTGCTGCTGGTCGCCGCGTTAACCGGCAAGCTCGGCAGGTCGCGCGCGCTGTCGATCGAGCTCGCGGGTCTCTACTGGCACTTTGTCGACGTGGTGTGGATCGTTATTTTTACACTGGTCTATCTGATGCAAACGGTGCACGGCGCATGAGCGACGCAGCTGAAGCCCATATCGAACAGTTACATCATCCGGGCGCCACGACTTATTTGATCGTGGCGGCCTTCCTGGTCATTTTGACCGCGATGGAAGTGACGGTCTTTTACGTCCACGCGCTCAGGCCCGTGCTGGTGCCGCTTTTGCTGATCCTGTCCGCGGCGAAATTTGCGCTGGTCGCGATGTTCTACATGCACCTCAGGTACGACGGGACGCTGGTGAGCAGCATATTTATCTTCCCGCTTGCGATCGCGACATTTTTGCTCGTGTCGCTGGTGCTATTATTTGGGTATCTGTCGCGTCATCTCGCAGCGATCAGTTAAGCTTCGATGCCGATGATCAACGCCCGAGACAAGCATGGACCTGTTTGAACATCCGAGCGTACCGATTGGCGTAGCAGCTCTCGTCGCGCTCTACCTCGTCGCATGCCGGCTATGCGGCCGGCGTCCGACGCGGCGGCAGGCGGCGTGGTTTGCGCTCGCGATGGGCGCGATCCTGTTCGCACAGCTCCCGCTCGACGAGCTCTCCGACCAGCGCATCTTCGCGATGCACATGCTGCAGCATCTGATCCAGGCGTTCGTGATTCCGCCGCTCCTGCTGCTCGGCACTCCGGGCTGGATGCTCGAGCCGTGGGTCTTGAGCCGCCCGCTGAAGCCGCTCGCGCGCCTCGTGACGAATCCTGTCGTCGCGTTCTTCCTCTTCTCGGCCGTTTTCGTCACCGCGCACTTCCCGCCGATCTTTGACCTGATGTGCCGCGAGGAGAATTTCCACATCGCGGTGCATCTCGCGTTCCTCGTCACCGGCGTTATTCTGTGGTGGCCGATTCTGAGCCCGATACGCGAACTGCCGCGGCTCTCCTACCCGGCGCAGATTCTCTACCTGTTCCTGTTGATGATCCCGATGACCGCAGTCGCTGCGCCGATCACGCTCGCGACCAGCGTTATCTATCCGTGGTACCTCGGGGGGCCGCACGGATGGGGCCTCGCACCACTCGACGACCAGGTGCTCGGCGGCCTCATGATGTGGGTCGGCCAGGGAACCTACCTGATGTTCATCTTCACGCTGATTTTCTATCGATGGTCGCGCGACGAGGAAGGCGACACGCCTCAGGTTGCTGAACCGCATCGTCCCGAGCTCCGGCTCATCCACACCGACCATCGCGCCCACGGCTGATTTGCACGCGCTGATTCTGAACAACCTCGCTCGCACCTGACGAACGGGTGGTCTTCTGCTCTCAGCGCGAGAATTCTTAACAGCCTCGCGCGCGCCTGACGCCCTGAGGCGGAAGCCGCGCACCGGGAGAGGCCCCACCATCAGTCGCCAATTCTATTACCCCCGCCTCTATGCCAAGATTCGCCGCATCCTTTCGTCCAAGGATGCGATCACGATGCGATCGACGCGCCATTACGCTTTCGCCGCTCTGATAGTCCTGCTCATCTGCACGACCACCGGGCGCCTGCGCGCGGCGAGTCCTTCCGCATTGCTCGGCGCCGCGCTCGCCGCTCCGCCTCCGAGCCTCGCCGGCCGCGGTATCTGGGTCAGAGCGATCGCACCGGGGAGCCCGGCCGAGCGCGCCGGACTTCAAGCCAATGACATCGTCGTGATGGTGGACGGCAACCGCGTGAGCGATCCGTCCGCAATGCAGAACTACGTCGATTCGAAGAACCCCGGCGACAATCTCACACTCGACGTGATGCGATGGAACGGCGGCGGATGGTCTCCCGTGCAGCTCAGCGCGACGCTGATTGCACGGCCCTCCGCCTATGCGTCGGCTCCAGGAGCGGCTCCTGGCTCTGAGAGTCCCGCGCCTGCGGCGCCCGCGGCGCCCGCCGCCGCGAACGCGGCCGCACTCGCGGCGCGCGCCGGAAAATCCATCAAGTGGACGACCTTCACCGATCCTTACGAGAACGCCTTCACCGTCGATGTCCCCGCCGGATGGCAGACGCAGGGCGGCATGATTCGCCGCGGCCCGCTCAACATCGATCCGTATCTGCGCGCACTCTCGCCCGATCGCAGCGTGTACATCATGCTCGACGATCCCAACACTCCCGTCTTCGCCACGCTCACGCCGACGATGGTCACGCTCGGCTTCCACGAGGGACAGGCCTACAACCCCGGCCACGTGCAGGAAATCATCATGCGCTACATCCCGGGCAAGCAGTATGCGCGTCAGTATGGCCTCATGAAGTTTTCGAAGCTATGCAAGAACCTCGCGGTAGAGAGCAGTAACGATCGGCCCGACATGGCAGCCAAAGAGCAATCCGGACCAGGGACGCGCGTCGATGGCGGCGAAGTGATCTTCACCTGCACGCACGCGCATGCTCCCGCCAAGGCCTACGTATCGGCGGTCACGTTCTTCCACGATCAGTACGGCATCGGGATGTGGGGCGTGAGCCGCCTTCGCGGATTTATCGCGCCCGCGAACGAGTTCGACCAGGTGCGCGCGATGCTCAATCATATGAGTGCTTCCGTGCAGGTGAATCCGCAGTGGGAGCAGGAGCAGCAGCAGATTTCGCAGGCGACCGACGCCAGTATCATGCAGGAGTATCAGCACTTCATGGCGACGCAGCCGCGCGAGTACGAGGCGCGGATGCATCAGATGGATCAGTCGTTCGCGCGCATGGATGACATCATCAACGGCGAGGCGCACTACCTCGATCCCGACACGGGCCAGCGCTACGACCTGACCAATCAGTACCAGTACCAGTGGATCGGACCCAACGGCGCCAAGGTCGGCACCGATGCTGACTCACCTCCACCTGGCGGGGGCTGGCGCCCGCTGCAGCAGGTCCCACCCGAGTAACGCTTTGTTAACTGATGGTCAACGACCGGTTCTTTGAGCTTCCGTTTCTGTCATCCTTAGCGAACGAGTCTGCGAGCGGAGTCGAAGGATCCCGACGATCACTTTCGTGGTCTCTTAGCATCGGTGGACGTACCACCAAAACGATCCGGGATGCTTCGGCTCGCGCAACGCTCGCTCAGGATGACAGCAGGGACGCAGCGCGGACCAACCGACGGTGTACGCATTCTCAAATAGCCTCGCCCGCGGCTGACGCCGCAGGCGAAGCCGCCCACCGGGAGAGGCCGGAGTACGATTCGCGTCGCGAATCGTACTCCGGGTGAGGGCGCGCCCTCCACGAACGTTCAGCTCGGCACCACTCTAAGTTCATTCTTTGCCGCGCGCGGCACCGCGCGCCGATAGGCAAAGCTCAGCGTCCATAGCGTCACGCCCGCATACACCAGCCCTGCGACCCCGATCGCCGCCGCACCCGCGATCGCCGCTGGCACCCAGCCCGCGAGCAACCCGGCCACCGCGATCGCGAGCCCGCCGTTGAACGCGACGAACACGAACGGCCTCGGCCGTGGCTTCGACAGCTCCGCAATGGTCACCGCCATCCATCCCTGTCCCGCGCGCGCCCGCGCCACGAATCCCGCGAATAACTGATACGACATCCCGATGATAAAGTTCGAGATGAATCCCAACAGCCCCGCGAAACCGTACGCCGACGCGATCCGCGCACCCGTCTCACTCCGGCCGCCCGTGAACGAAAGAATGATTCCGAGCACCGCCGATACTCCTAGCCAACAGAGCCCCGCGAGCGCATGACGAGTCGTCCAGTCGAGCGGCATCCGCCGCGACACGACCATCCGCGCAATCGTTTCAACGTAACTCACCATCGCGAGCACGATCAGAATCGCCCACACCGGGGCGCCGCGAAGACCCAGCAGAAGCGTGAACGCCAGCCCCAGCACGGCGGCGGCGAGCGCGTAGATGTGCCAGATCGCGTCGCGCGGCAGCGTCACCTTCGGCAAAAGGAACGCCGGCAGCATCCGGTACGACACCGCCACGATAACCATCGTCACCCACCCCACTGCCGCCAGATGCACATGGCTCGCGAGGTTGGTCAGCACGTTGCCGCCGAGGAAGTCGTAGCTCTTGTCGAGCGCGAGCGTGAAGCCGAGCGAGCCTGCCAGCAGCAGGAAGCATACCGCGAGGAACATTCCGGTCTCGGCCACGCCGTCACCCACTCGCGGCCACAGGCAGGAAAACATGTTGACGGCGAAGATCACGATCGCGACGATCAGCACGATCGCCGCAAGCCAGATGCCGAACCAGACGCCGATTGCGAAATGCGCGACGATACCCGACACGCCGATCGCATAGATCACGAGCTGCACGATCGCGGCGCGCGGAAACTGAATCGGCCGCCGCGTCAGCGCAGGCACGTAGCGACACATCACGCCCATCACTACGGCGGTGATCCAGCCAAGCGTGATCGTATGCGTGAGTGCGAGTGGCGCCGGCTGGTAGAAAAACTCCGCGATTGCGGGCGTCACGAACGGCATCGCCGCCGCGGCGCCGGCGAAAAAGAGCATCGCGACGACGAAAAAATGAAGCGGCGTGCGCCCGATGCGCAGCGGATCGGAGCTGGCAGCCCGCTTTGCGGCGGCTTTGCCGTTTCGGACCTGCTCAGGCTCGGCTTGCTGTTTCAGCATCGGATTCCAAGGAGTCTACCGTAAAATGCAAACCACGATGGCTTCTGGAGCGGTCCTTGCCATGAAAATTTCCTGATGGTTGCCCCCTTCAACACTTATGTTCTACTAGTAGATAAGCGTACCTGGCGAGAGCCGGAGAACTAATGCAAGGCGGAGCCGCTATTCTTTATCGATGATTAGCCGATCCGCCGGTTGGTAGGTGCAGTAATGCAGCATTCTCGGTCGCGAATCATTATCGACGGCGCATTGGCTGGCATTATCGGCGGAGTCGTTGTCGCCGTATGGTTTCTAATCTTCGACACCATCCGCGGGCATCCGTTTGAAACACCCGCCCTTCTCGCTGCCACGCTGCTTCATGGTCTTCGCGATCCGCACCTACATCACAGCATCGTGCGCCTCACGCTTGAGTATTCCATTTTGCACTTCGCCGCCTTCATCGCGGTCGGGATCATCGGTGGCCTGCTGCTCGAGGCTGCTGAGAGCGAGCATTCACTGCTCTTTTCACTGCTAATCTTTTTTGTCGGCTTTGAAGCGTTTTTTATTGGTGTCACGTTGTTCCTCGGGCCGAACGTGATGGCGGCGCTGACCTGGTGGGGAATAATCGTCGGCAACCTGCTCGCCACGGCCGCGATGCTCACGTTCTTCCTGCTGCGTCATCCGCGTCTCGCAACCAATCTGCTCGGCGGATGGATCGCCGTGGTGCGCGAGGGCGTGACCGCCGGAGTGATCGGCGCGGTCACGGTTGCGATCTGGTTCATGATCTATGACTTCGCGGCCGACCGCCTGCTGCGCACACCCGCGATGCTCGGTGCGATGATCTTCGACGGCTCAACCTCGCTCGACACGGTCAGGATTTCGATGCCGCTCGTGCTTGGCTACACGATCCTGCACTTCGGCGCATTCATCGCCTTCGGCATGGCGCTAGCGATCCTGCTTGCGGCGTCGGAGTGGGAACCCTTCATGGCACTCCTTGCGTTGCTCTTGCTCGCAATTTTCGAAGTGTTCTTCGTCGGCTTCGTGTCGCTGCTCGATTCGTCGGCGCTCGAGATGCTCGGATGGTGGAAGATCGTCGCCGGCAATATTCTCGCCCTCATCGCGATGAGCACGTACTTCCTGAGAGGGCATCGGCAGCTCAGCGTGCGGCTGGTCGAGCGTTGGGCGACGCTGGAATTCGAAGGCGAGGAAGTGGACGTGGTGATGCATGCCGAGCGGCGGCCGAATCGCCACGACGGCGACGCCCTGCACTCCTGAGACCATTCTGAATAACCTCGCCCGCTTGGTTGGGGAGAAGTCTCGCGGCGCGGCGTGGCGCGTGCATTTTTTGTGCACGCGCCATGACGCGAGGGTGAGCGTGCAGCGGTGGGCATCGCGGCAAGGATTCGTTGAACAGCGCCCTCACCCACAGTCCGATTCGCTGAGCAAATCGGACCGTGTCCTCTCCCGGCGTGCGGCTTCCGCCCGAGGCCTCAGCCGCGGGCGAGGCTGCTCAAAGGATGCACGCTCGTCATTCCGTCCCAAGCGCAGCGAGTATGCGAGCGAAGTCGAGGGATCTTATCCAGTCCTTCGATCAGCGTACCGTCGCAACTACATCCCCAGCACGTCGCGCATCGAGTAGAGGCCCGGCTGCTGCTTCTCGATCCACGCCGCCGCGCGCAGCGCTCCCCGCGCGAGCCCAATGCGGCTCTGCGCGCGATGCGTCAGCTCGAGCCGCTCTCCTTCGCCACCGAAAATCACGGTGTGATCGCCGACCGCGTCGCCCGCGCGCATCGCGAGCATCGCGATCTGTCCCACTGGCCGCACGCCCGTGATTCCCTCGCGCTCGTACGTTGCGTTCGCGTTGAAATCCACGCCGCGCGCCGCCGCGATCGCCTTGCCGAGCGAAATCGCGGTGCCGCTCGGCGCGTCGACTTTCGTCCGATGATGAATCTCGATTATCTCGGCGTCGAAATCGGGCAGCGCTTTGGCCACTTCAGCCGCGATTTTCGCAAGCACGTTGACGCCGACACTCATGTTGGGTGCGATCACGGTGCGCGTGCGCGGCGCGATCTCCTTGGCGCGCGCTTCCATCTCGCGCGTGAAACCGGTCGAGCCTATTACTATCGACGCACCCGATTTCGCCGCCACCTCGAGATGCTCGAGCGAAGCCGCAGCGGTGGTGAAATCGAGCGTGACGGTTCCCACACGCGCGACGGCAGCGTAGTCGTCGATTATCTTAATGCCCAGCTTGCCGATGCCCGCGTTCTCGCCCGCGTCGGCGCCGACCGCAGGAACGCCTTTGCCTTCTACCGCAGCGACGAGCTGGTGCGCGGGATCGCGCGATGTGAGCTCGATCAGCAGCCGGCCCATCCGGCCCGCCGCGCCGACCACGATTATGTTGGCCATGACGTCACGCTTTAGCCCGCTATCGCAGGCGATTCGTCAGTTCGCCGGAGCTTCCGCGGGTGCGGCGGCCGCTGCAGGAGCCTGCGCCGCGCCCTTGCCGGTCTTTGCCTTGTAGTGTTCTTGGCAGAGGCTGCCAACCGCGCGCTTCTTGCGGCACTTCTCAAACGTGCACGTGCTGTAGCGCGGCTTTGGCATTTCGCCGGCTTTCCATAAACGATAGTGCTTGCGGCAATAACCCTTGCCGACAACTTCGTGCGAACAGTCCTTCGCTTTGCAGGTTCCCTTGTTTGCCATGAAATCCTTCTCGAAACACTCTTTCAGAACTCGGGCTTAAGTTCGCGGCTGAGCAATTCGTTTACAATAGTGGCTGGCGCCGCGGCTTCATAGAGGGCACGATAGACGCCGTCGACGATCGGCATCTCGACGCCGAGGCGCTTGGCGAGTGCGCGAATCGCTCGCGCATTCGCGATTCCCTCCGCAACCGGACGACCTTCACCCTCACCGTCGCCGACTTCCAGCACCTCGCCGCGCGCGAGACGAATCCCGACAGCGCGATTTCGCGACAGATCGCCGGTACAGGTCAACACGAGGTCGCCGAGACCCGAGAGACCCGCGATCGTCTCGCGAAGGCCGCCCGCCGCTTCCGCGAGGCGCATGATCTCAGCGAGTCCGCGCGTGATCACCGCGGCGCGCGCGCTCGAACCAAGCCCGAGGCCGTCTGAGGCGCCCGCGGCGATAGCGATCACGTTCTTGGCCGCGCCCGCAAGCTCGACCCCAATCACGTCGGTGCTCGAATAAACCCGCACGGTGCGACTTGCGAACTGATTGCGCACGCGAATCGCAATCGCCTCGTTGCTCGCAGCCGCCACCAAAGCGGCCGGGCGTCCCCGCGCGACTTCCGCTGCGAATCCTGGCCCGCTCAGCACCGCGGCATGCGCGCGCTTGCTGGCGAGCTCGCGGATCAGCGCGGTCATCGTGAGCAAGGTGCCCTCTTCCACTCCCTTCGTCGCGCTAATCAAAACCGCGCCGACGCGAATCGAATCCACTAGCGGCTCGAGAGCGGCGCGTGCGTGACGCGAAGGAACGGCGAGAACGATGGTGTCGACGTCGGCAACCGCTTTGCGCCAGTCGGAGGTCAACTCGATCGACTCAGGAATCGCAATTCCCGGTAGATACGATTTGTTTTCGGCTGTGGCGCGAATCTCGGTGAGATGCGTCTCGCGTCGGACGCATAGCCGGACTCGGGTCCCGCCACGCGCGAGCATCACGGCGAGCGCGGTACCCCAGGCTCCCGCGCCGAGCACCGCGATAGTCTGATTCTGCGCAGGCATCAAGTCGTCCTGCATCCAGTATAGCGCGGCGGAAATCGATGCGAATTACGCTTGATCGGCGCGCGGGCGGCCTCGCGGGTAATTCAAAAAACACTCGCCAGCGTTGAG
>JASHQJ010000452.1 GCA_030037595.1 Candidatus Binataceae bacterium | reverse complement strand
GCCTGCCCGAAGGTGTGATCCCGCTTGCGCAGGGCGTGACCTATCTCGCGAGCGCGCCGAAATCGAACGCTTCGTACCTTGGCATGATGAAAGCGCGCGAGGATGTCCGCGCGCATGACGCGCTGCCCGTGCCGCTTCATCTGAGGAACGCTCCGACAGGCATGATGAAGGCGATGGATTACGGCAAAGACTATCGCTACCCGCACGATGATCCGGGAGCGCTCAACGAACAGACGTATTTTCCCGAGAAGTTGGGCGCGCGGAATTACTATCTTCCCAACGAACGCGGCTACGAGATTCGTATCCGCGAGTTCCTCGAACGGGCGCGCGCCGCACGATCAAAAAAGACAAGCCGCGGGTGACGCGCTCGCGGCGCGGCCCGCGGTCTGTCGAATTCGCGGAATGTGAACTACTTCGCGCCGAGCACTGAATCCTTGAGCGCCTTGGCGGCCGTGAAGCGAAGCCGCGTGCGCGCCGGAATCTTGATCTCCTGGCCGGTGGCAGGGTTGCGCCCCATGCGCGCCTTGGTCTTGCGCTTGCGGAAGATACCGAGGCCGGCCAGGCGCAGCGATCCTTCCTTCTTCAGCTCGCGCACGACCAGCATGTTGAGCTCTTCGAGAACCGTCTTAGCCTGCTTCTTGTTGATTCCAACTTTGTCAGCGAGATGTGCTGCTACCTGCGACTGCGTCATCATCCTCCTCCTTGGATGCCCGCTTGCGGGCTGCTCAAGAGCGTGAACGAGTGGCGTTGGAAATACAAGACTAGAGGCGCTGGAAATCGCGTTTTTTCTTAAGGATCGTGATGGTTTTTGAACAGGTCCGTTTAAAATCGCACTGCCAAGCGGGTTTCGCAAGCGTGCGCATCAAAAAGCCCGCCCGCGCTGGCTAATAGCGCACCTCGACGAGGTAGAGACCATGCGGCGGCGCGGCCGCCCGGGCGCGATGCCGATCGCGGCTCTCTAGAATCGCCGCGAGCGCCTCGGCATCGAGCCTGTCGCGCCCGCATTCAACCATCGCTCCAACCATCGTACGCACCTGATGCCGAAGAAAGCTGTTCGCCTCGATTCGATAGATGAGATGATCGTCTTCGCGCCGCCAGCGGCTCGCGATCACGCGCCGCACTGTGCTCTTCTCCTCCGAGCCGGTCTTTCGAAACGCAGCGAAATCATGCTCGCCGACGAAGACCTGCGCCGCTTCGTTCATCCGGCGAAGCGAGAGCTTGGCGCGCAGGTGCCATGCGTAGCGACGCTCGAACACTGACGGCCGCGCGCGATTCAGGATGCGATACTCGTAAACGCGCGAGTGCGCACTGCGTCGTGGATCAAAATCATCGGGCGCCGCGGCCGCATCGAGAATCACGATATCGTCGGGGAGCATCGCGTTCAGCGCGCGCTTCAGCTCGGCGGGTTCGAACGCGCGCGGCAGCGTGATCGCGGCGACCTGGCCGCGCGCGTGCACGCCCGTGTCAGTCCGGCCTGCGCCATGAACGCGAATCGGTTCGTTGAAAATCGTTTTCAGCGCCGCTTCGATACGGCCCTGAATCGTTTCGTGGCGGGCCTGCAGTTGCCAACCGGAATAGTTGGTCCCGTCGTACTCGAGCGTGAGCTTGATCAGCACCGAAGCGTGTCAGGCGAGAGTCGAGGGATTGCGTGCGAGCGTCTCGGCGATCCAGAGTGCGTCGAGTGCCGCGAGGCGCGCGTTGTCGAACACGCACCAAAGCGCGAGCCCAGCACCGGCGCGCTCCGCGCTAACGATGATTGCCTCCTGGCCGACCGCGTCGATCACGCCAAGCGGCTCGCCCGGTTCCTGCATCAGGAGCCCCGGTGCGGACTGAAGCGCCGCAATCATCCTGTCGTATTCGTCGGCGGCGGGGAGCGCGATCGCAAGGCCGCTGCCATGCAACACCGGCACGGCGACGACTTGAAGCGCGAGTTCGTGATGCGCGCCGAGCAAACGATCCGTCTGCGCGCTGATCGCGGCGGCGAGTCCGCGCTGCGATTCACGCACGAACATATTGAAGCCGATCTGAATCTCGTCGTCCTCGAGATCCAGGCGCGCAGACAACAAGTCCGTCGTCTGCTCTACGGCCGCGGCAATTGCGCGTCTGCCTGCGGCGCTAGCTCCCAGAGCCGCCGTCGCCGCGATGAAGCGGCTGCCGGGATCGAGGGCGCGGATGCATGCGGCGAGTGTGTGAGCGACGGGATGCGGTACCGCAAAGACCGCGCTCGTGCGTATCGATTCCAGGTGCTCGCGGCTGGTGAGCCCCGGCGCGACGATCGGCGCATCGCCGGGCGGCTGGCTCGCGGCGCTGAGATCGATCAGCGTCGGACCTGGATGCGCCTCCACGATTTCAGCTGCGCGCGGCGCCGGCAGCGCGAGAAAGGCGATGTCGAATTCGCGCAATTCCGACGGCGCGTGCATGGCTTCGACCAGCCGGTCCTCGCCGCTCGAGTCGGTGATCGTTTCGGCCGCGCCCGACTCGGTGGCGAAGAGCTTCAGCTCGGCGAGTGGAAAACCGCGCGCGCCGACCAGCTCGATCAGTTGATTGCCAACCGCGCCGGTGGCGCCAACGATCGCCACTTTCGGCTCGCGGAAGTTGGCCATCAATTCTCCGTGCTTTCGATTTTCTCTCGAACGAGGCGGCCCATCGCCTTGCAGCCTATCATCTTTGTGCCGCCGCCGCCCTGCAGGTCGCGCGTGCGATGACCGTCGTGGATCACGTCCTCGACGGCCTTGGTGATGATTTCGGCCTCGGCGCGAAGGCCGAGCGAATGCTCGAGCAGCATCGCGGCGGACAGGATCGCGGCAAGAGGATTGGCCTCATCGCGGCCCGCGATATCGGGAGCGCTGCCGTGGATTGGCTCGTAGAGCCCGATTCGGCAGCCGGCGCTGTTGAGGTCCTCGCCGAGCGACGCAGATGGCAGCAGGCCCATCGAGCCCGCCAGCACCGACGCTTCATCGGTGAGGATATCGCCGAACATGTTCTCGGTGACGATCACATCGAAGTCGCGCGGGCGGCGAATCAGACGCATCGCCATCGAATCCACGAGCTGATTCTCGAACGCGATGTCCTTGTATTGCTGACTCAGCTCGACGGCGATTTCGCGCCATAGCCGTGAGGTCGAAAGGACGTTGGCCTTGTCGACCGAAGTAAGTTTCATGCGCCGCTCGCGCGCCAGCTCGAAG
>JASHQJ010000451.1 GCA_030037595.1 Candidatus Binataceae bacterium | reverse complement strand
GCCCGGGGCACTGCACGCTGCGCGAGGCGATCAACTCGCAATCCTACGAAGGCACAGGTACTTGCAAAGCGGCATCCCACTGAGGCTATACGATTCAGTTCACCCCGACTCTTATGGGCAAGACCACCACGCTGAGCAGTACTCTTCCGCAAATCAGGTCCAATCTCAACATCATCGGACCGACAAGGAGTTCGGCGGGGATGCGGATTTCCGGCAACAACTCCCGCCAGGTCATTGGGGTCGTTAGCCAAGGCCTACAGTTACAATTTCCGACACTGTCCAATGGTAGAAATGAGACATAGGCGGTGCGATCTTCGCCGGAGCCTCGCTGACCATGGGCAATTGCACGTTTTCGGCGAATATTGCAACCGGCGACGTCGGCTTGGGCGGAACAATCGAAGTCGGTTACAACGGCAGTTTGACCGTACAACAGCACGTTCTCCGGTAACAGCGCGAAGCCCGCAGGCGAAGATTTTTTTCCGCGTATTATCCGGAGGCGCCATTTACATTTTCCCCCGCAGCTCGGCTACTATCACTAACAGTAGATCTGCAAACAATGTCGCGGGCGATGTGATACCGAGCGAATCTATCTGGATAGTTCAAGGCGGTGCCATCTATTCTGAGGGAAACTTGACTATCATCAACACTACATTTTCAGGCAAGACTGCTATTAGTCCGAACGTCCGAGGCAGTACAGTTGAGGGTGGTGCGATCCACGCTTACTCGCCGGTACCCCAAGGCACCATGCTGGCCGGAAGCAAACCTGGCAATTGCGCACGATCAGTTTCAGGCAGCTATGACCTTGGCGATGACGCGTCCTGCCGTTTCCCGGGCACCAGCCTGACAACGTCACGAACATCGGCCTCGATAGCGGGCTGAAGGACAACGGCGGCGCGACCAGACTATCGGGCTCACCTCGGTCATGAGTGCGGCAGTCGATCTAATTCCGACGTTGGACTGTCCCGAGACCGATCACCGGGGATTCCTGCGTCCCGCCTGCGGTCAGGCGCGATGCGATGCCGGCGCTTTCGAGCTCGGCGCCGCGGCGCCCTGATGCATCGATTGCTGGCCGCTACGCGCGCATACCGCGACAGCCTCGCTCGCAGCTGAGGCCCTCTGCGGAAGTTGCCTTTCTGCACAATGGGCAGCGGAAGTGGGCAATGACCGGAAAGTCAATTCCGGTCGTAACCCGGCGCGCCCGCTGGCGTAGTCATGTTCAGGAGGTAATAGCCATGAAGATTTGGAAGATGGCCTTTGCCGCTGCGTTTGTGGTGCTGATGTTCGTTGCGTCGCCGATGACCGCGAGCGCGGCGGACTGGGGTTACTGGCATCCGGCGCCGGTTGCGGCTCCTGTCGTGCCGCTTGAAAGACCCGCGTTGCAGCCCGTCTATTACAACTACGGCTACTACTACCATCATGGTTCGGCGTGCCGTAACTGGTGGTTCCGAGTGCATCATCGCCGGCTTTGCGGCTGATCGCGCGCGCATTCTAATTGCGGTCTGAGCATAAACCGCGGCTGAAAAATCAAACGGGGCCGGCGAGCGAGACTCACCGACCCCGATTTCATTTCAAACAAAAACAATAACGAGCGCCCGGCGAGGAGGCGGCTGGCAATATCACGTCGATTCCGATCCTGCCGGACGGGTTGTATCATCAAGTTCAGGATTCGATAAGAATCGTCGTGAGCTGCGGCGCCGATGGACGTGAGCGAGATTGACGATATCAAGGTCTTCGGCGAAACCGGCGTCGGTTGGTGCGCCTCAACCTTGCCGAACGAGACCGTGGACGACATGGGCCGGCCCTTCGTGCAGGAAAAGGGCTTCACCGCCGCCGATCCAAGAGCGCCGAAACGACGCGTTTACGACGATCCCGGGGTATGCAGTCTGCGCGAGCATCTCAGAGCGCATAACGGAATTCGCGGCCTTGAAATCCTCGAACCCCACGAAACCGAAAGAGCCGCGCAGGTCTTCTTTCGCGATGGCTTCGTGGTGGTGCGCGACGTTCTGAGCGCCGCCGAGCTCGAGCGCTTCCGTGACGCGAGCGCTCGAGTGCTGAAGCAGATTCTCGAGATTCCCGGTGTTGGCGGACGCAAGTACCTGACCGAGTCCTACCGGCTGCCTCATCGCTACAGCTACGGAACGGCGTCCGCATCGCGACACCTTCTGCACGATAAGGTGTGGGCATCGACGATCGATCTGCCGACCACCACTCCCATTCTCACCAGGATATTTGGCGGGCCTGACTACAAGGTGCTCGGCGCCGGCGGTGATCTCTGCCTGCCCGGCGCAATTGAGTATCAGGCTTTGCACTCGGATGGGGACCGCGAGCATTTCCAGATGCCGCCGGCGCGCATCGAGCAGGCTCGCCGCCTCGGCATCGAACTACGCGCAGAAGACGCTGCGGCGGAGCAGGATTATCGGACCCTGCAGCGAATCATCGAGCGCACACCGCCGGTCGTGACCGTTAACTTTCTGATGACCGCGATGACGTCGGAGAACGGCCCGATCCGCCAGATTCCCGGCACTCAGGGCCGCGCTGGTTATCCGCCATCTCCCGCCAACGAGCCGGAGTGGATGCGTCTTTCGACTCTGGTGGGCGCGCCCGCAGGCGCGGCGATCTTTCGTGATACCAGGGCGTGGCATGGCGGAACGCCGAACTTGAGCCGCGAGGTACGAGCGATGCCGAACGTCGAGTACATGGCGCCATGGTATGAGGACCCGAACTTCCAGCCGGCGATGCCATACGAAGTCTGGGCGACGCTGTCGCCGCATGCGCAGCAGATTTCGATGCTCACGCGGTTTTCGCCCGGGGTATGGCCTGCAGGCGCCGGAGTGATGCATCCGCTCGCGAAAGACCGCCGCGCCGCGAAGGAGTCGAGCGCTCGAGGCATGTCATGAATCGCGGCACCGCGCACTCTCGTTAAACGGTCAACGGTGCCTCAGTAGCTTGGGAACGGCTTTGCGCGGACACTTTGTTTAACCGCAGGAGATGCAGCGCTGCATAGCTGCGCCAGGGTCGCCATTTTTCCGCAGCTCTCAAGAATTCTTCAGATGCCGGGAAAAAGAGATCCCGGTCTGGCACAGAGAGTGGAAGGATGTCGGGATCGCCGAATGCCCGTGTCATGATGTAGTCAGCCATTCCCTCTGTGGTTGTAAGAGTCTGGAGTAGGCGGGAATCAAGATTGCCGGACGAATTCGAGGCTTCAAACATAGTCGGCCGCTGACAAACTGCCTTTGCGATCTCGCGGATAGCATCGGCCTGAGCGCCTCGAATGCCCGCGTGCAAGAGATTGGCTTGAGCCAGGACCTGAGGAGAAGGAAAGACATGGCTGAGTTCTCCGTCTGAACCTGTCGGCCGTCCAAAGGCTCGCACCAAGCTGCCTAGGGGATCGCCAGGAGCGGGAGCGATCAAACTCTCGCCCAGCGCCGCTTTCACCGCGACTTCAAAGCCATCCCACGCACCCGGCACTCTCAACCCGCGATGCACATCAACCAGTTCTCTCAGACGCGGATCCTTCGACAGACGCGACGAGATCTGGATTGGATCTGCGAACAGATCGAACAACCGTCGCACACGCTCCACCACCCTCACGAGATGGAGAAATCGTTTGAGCTTCACACGGACTTGCAGCCGTGGCCGCGTGTCATCCGGTCTCACTTCGATCTCGCCTAATTCTCCTGCCACTTCGATAGTTCGCCGGTAACTGTTTTGATCGATCTGCTCGACACTCGGAGTCGCGCGCGGCGCCAGAAAGTCGATCAGCGCCGGCCAGTCGAGCGGAGGGCGATAGGAAAGGTAGATGACGATTCCGCTATCAGTCGAGGATCGCGCACTACCGCGATATCTACGCAGGTCCTTGGGCGGACTGTCGAACGCGACATTCATCGACTGGTTGAACTGCCGGATGCTTTTGAATCCGGCTCGAAAGGCAATATCGGCTATCGGGAGGTCAGTCTCTTCGACTAGAGTTCTGGCGAGATGCACGCGGCGCGTGTTCGCAATTTTCAACGGCGAAGCGCCGAGATGCTGCACAAACAGGCGGCGCAGATGCCGCGAACCAATTCCCACCCGCGCTGCCAGTGCGTCCACGTTGCCGCCGTCCAGACCTCCATCGAGGATAAGGTTGAAGGCCCGGGAAACTACGGCAGCCGTTCCGAACCATGCCGGTGTGCCGGGCGAGATATGCGGATTGCACCTCCTGCACGGGCGAAAGCCGGCTTCTTCGGCCGAAGCGGCGCTCGGAAACCATCGGATATTTTGCGGCCTCGTGAGCGGTATAGGACAAATAGTCCGGCAATAAACGTTGGTTGTTACGACGCCGGGGAAGAAGCTGCCATCGAATCGGCTGTCCCGGCTACGCAGCGCCTCCAGGCAAATCGCAGGGTCGAGAATGACGTCTGAGGAACACCGCTCTTTCGCGGGCAGCGATCGAATCGCCCGTCCACCTCGAGAGACGAGTGTGACGGGTCGCAAAGCGCTGCGCTCTGCCGACGAGTTCGACTCCATTACGACTGATAATTGTGCACGCCGCGTGCCGCGCACAACAGTGCCGTAAACACGCCGGATCGTTTCAAAATTAAATGCTTGTCGGCGAGTCAGAACGCTAGGACTAGCGCGGTCTCGAACGTATCCTGACCGGTGTAGGTATGCGCTGTCGAGGTACAAATGCCGGCGGGGCACGGAAAATTGACTATTGGCCCGGCGTTGGGAAAAGGATGCGCGCTCGAGAAATCGTGACGATACTCGAGCCGAGCAGTGAGGCCCTGGATGTATGGGATCGAATAGTTGAGCGTTTCGG
>JASHQJ010000450.1 GCA_030037595.1 Candidatus Binataceae bacterium | reverse complement strand
GCACGCCGATGCGCCGCGCGAAGAACTCGATCATCTTCGGCGTATTCCCAAATGCGCGCCGCGCGTCCTCTTCGCGTCCCGGATGGCAGTAATACTGGACCGGCACATCGCCCGCCTGGTCCTCGATCAGCGCGAACTCTCCCGCCGCGAGCGTCATGAGGTAAACCGAATGCGGCACGTCGTGGCGCCAATGGAAGGTGCGGGTCTTCTTGGCCGCGTCGGCGCTGGTAGCGATCAGCGCGCCATTCGAGATCGCGGTGAACTTCTCGGGTACGGTCGCGATCACTTCGCTTGTCGACCGGTCATTCGGATAGTCGTAGCAGGGAAACCAATAGCGCGAGTCCTCGTCCTCGCCCTGCGTCCACGCCTGCAGCGGCTTGTTCGGATAGCCCTCGTCGGGACCGACGAAGTAAAGGCCGCGGCGCGGCCGCGCGTTGTAATCAATCGTGACTTCGACCTCCTCGCCGGCTTTGAGCGCCGCCGGCAGCGCTACCAGGAGCTTGCCGTCGTCGAGTTCGAATGAAGCGGGCTTCGAATCGGTGCGCGCTCCCGTCACCGTCATTTCGGCCGCATCGAACTCGAGCGTCACGACGCCGTCCGTTATCGCCGCCATACGATGCGTTGCCGTGCCTGCGATTTCCTTGCGTTCGAAATCGAGCGCGACCTCGAGCAACACATGCTTGATATCCGCGACGCGATCGCGTGGCCACCTGGGCTCGACGTGATCGGGCTGGAAGGCGCGGCGCCCGCGCGCGAACGCCGAAGTGAAGGCGTAGCGGTCGCCGAGTTCCATCGCCATCTGATCGACAAAACGTGGTCTGAGCATGCGATGATCCTAGGAAGGCGTTTTCGCGCGCGCAATCGAATTTGCGTGTTCGAACCGCGCGATAGCCGCTCCTTGACAAATGAACACATCACTTGTACAAACGTACACATGCAGTTTGGCGAAGGAGTCCGCGCTGCCACCAACGCCGAGGGACGGCGCCGCGAAATCCTGGCCGCCACGGTGCGCGTGATCGCCCAGGGTGGCGCCGACGCTGTGACACATCGCCGCGTCGCCGCCGAAGCGCGCGTGCCCCTCGGCTCGCTCACTTACTACTTCGAGTCGCGTGAGGACCTGATCCGCGAGGCGTTCCGCTTCTATATTGACGAGGCGACCGCCTTCCTGCTCGAGGTCGAGCGCGAGTTTCCGCCGATCAGTGTCGCCGACCTGGTCGATTTGATCGTCGAGATCATGCGGCGCGAGTTTATGCAGCCCGAGCTGCTGCGCGCCGAGTACGAGATGATCGTGCACGCCTCGCGCGACGAGCAGGTTGCGCGCGCATACGCGGGATGGGAACGCGGACTCGAATCGCGCCTCGCCGCTCCGCTCGAGGCGCTCGGTGCCGAGCGTCCGCTCGCGGCGGCGCGTACCATTTTGCATCTCGTGCGCGGGTACGAGCTTGAACAGCTTGCGCATCATGCCGAAGATGCGAGCGAGTTCCGGAGTCGCCTGAGATCCGTTGTCGAGATGCTGGTCAGCGCACGCGCGCCGAGCGTCAATCGTAGAACCATGTACACGAACGAATCGGGCCGCGTGCGTGCGGGTGAAGCGCGCCGCACCGCGGACGCAAAGCATTCCAGCCATCGGAGGAATCATCAATGAACGTACCGCACCTGCCGGCATCCGCTAGCGGAGAGGAAGTCGCCGCAATCCTCGAGCGCGACGGCGCAGTTATCGTCGATCAACTCATCTCGCGCCAAGAGATGGACGCGGTCGCGGCCGAGCTGCGCCCCTTTATCGACGCGACGGGCTTTGGTCCCGATGATTTCTCCGGCCGGCGCACGAAGCGGACAGGCGCGCTCGTCGCGCGCTCGAAGAAGTGCCGCGAGCTGGTGATGAATCCGCTGGTTATGAACACCAACCGCAAGGTCCTTGGCCACGCGACGAGCTTCCAGTTGCACCTGACGCAGGTGATCGCGATCGGTCCGGGCGAACCGGCGCAGACGATTCATCGCGATCAGTGGGCGTTCGATTTCTTTCCCTTTCCCAAGGGCTACGAGGTTCAGTGCAACACGCTGTGGGCGATGACGGATTTCACCGAACTCAACGGTGCGACCCGCGTGATTCCCGGCAGCAATCATTTCGACGACAAACTCAGGTTCAAGGAAGAGGAGAGCGTGCCCGCAGAGATGACGAAGGGCTCGGTGCTCTTCTACACCGGGTCGGTTTATCACGGCGGCGGCGCGAACCGTTCCAACGCCACACGAATTGGCATCAACATCACCTACAACGTTTCGTGGCTCCGCCAGGAAGAGAATCAGTACCTCGCGGTTCCGCTCGAGATCGCCAGAACACTGCCGATCGACCTGTTGAAGCTGATGGGCTATCAGCGCGGTGCATACGCGCTCGGCTATGTCGGCGACCTGCTCGACCCGATGGAAATCGTTCATCGCGACTACCGGCAGACCGGACTCGGCGACCTCAAGGAAACCAGCAGGAAGCTTCGCGCCGAGAGCGGGCTCGACGTGGTGCCGAAGAACGAGCAGGCGTAGTCAAGCGCGCTCGCGAGCTGCGATCGAAATGCGGTAAGTATCGCGGCGATGAAAGCATCGCCGGCGAAGCAGCGCAGCCGCGCGCGCGATCTCGGAATCCCATTCGACGGCGTGCCTGGGGCGCTGAATGCGATCACCGATGTCGCCGGCGTCGAGGTCGGCCACGCCACGATCATCCGCGGTCACGGCGCACGAAGCGTCCGCACCGGAGTGACCGCGATCCTGCCGCGCGGCCGGCAAGATCAATCTCCGTGCTTCGCCGCCTGTCATGTGCTCAACGGCAACGGCGAGATGACCGGCACAGCGTGGATCGAGGAATCGGGCTGGCTCACCTCGCCCGTTGTGATTACCAACACTCACAGCGTCGGCGTCGTGCGCGACGCAGTGATCGGGTGGCGCTTGAAGCGCGGCCCGATGCCGCAACCGTGGATGCTCCCTGTCGTTGCGGAGACGTGGGATGGCATCCTCAATCACACCAACGGCTTTCACGTTAAGGCATCGCACGCGAGCGCCGCGCTCGACGGTGCGCGGCCGGGACGCGTCGCCGAAGGATGCGTCGGCGGCGGGACGGGAATGATAGGTTACGGCTTCAAGGGCGGTATCGGCACGGCGTCGCGACGGATCGATCGCGCGGCGGGAGGATGGACGCTCGGCGTGCTGGTGCAGCTCAACTGCGGACGGATGCATGAGCTCATGATCGCGGGCCGCCCAGCAGGCAGGATGCTATCGCCTGCGCGCCGAGCGGTGGCCAATCCGGAGCGCGGGTCGATAATAATCGTTGCAGCGACCGATGCGCCGCTGCTGCCGCATCAACTGAAGAGAATCGCGCGCCGCTTGACGATCGGTCTCGCGCGGACCGGCAGCGTATCGGGCAACAGCTCCGGCGATTTGTTCCTTGCTTTTTCGACCGCGCGCGCGACTCGCGCCGCCGACGCGAAGACCGTGACGCTCAGGATGGTGCCGGAGGTGCGCATCGATCCGCTCTTCACCGCGACCGTGCAGGCGTGCGAGGAGGCGATCATAAATGCTCTGGTGGCGGCGGAGTCGATGACCGGACTCAACGGCCGACGTATCGAGGCGATACCTCATGATCGCTTGCGCGAGATCTTTGCCGCGAAATTTTGAATTGCGTCGAACCGCGCAATCCGGCCACGATACTCAGCATCAACCCTAAGCCTGGATGCATCAGGGGTTCATCATGAGCCGGAAAGTCACGCCGCTTCGTATCGTTCTTCTCGCCGCGACATTGGCGTGTAGCTCGGGCGTCGCGTTCGCCGCCGAGGGTGCCTACACTCCGCAGCCGGCGGGTGCGCCGCCCAGCACGCTTCGCCAATTTCGCTTCACCTATCATGCCGATATCCCCGTGCAGAATCGCCCGGCGCACAAGGTCGAAGCTTGGGTCCCGCTGCCGCGCGACGATTCCTTCCAGCACGTTTCCGATCTGAAGATCGACACGCCCGTTCACGCGCGAATCGTTGACCAGCCCAAGTTCCATAATCGCGTAGCGTATCTCGATGCCGAGGCGCCGCTCCCCGTCTCGATCCCAGTGACGGTGAGCTTCGTCGTGACGCGGCACGAGGAAGCACCAAGCATGGCCATTGCCGCGCGGCCGCTTCCAGAGCCAACGGACGCTGGCTTCGCCGACTACCTCGGGCCGGACCGGATGGTGCCGCTTGATGGGCGAATTGCCGCGGTAAGCACGAACCTCGGGGAAGCCGGAGCGACGCCGCTCGAGCAGGCACGCGTGATTTATCAGTATGTGACCGAGGTCATGTCGTACGATAAGTCGGGCAAGGGATGGGGCCGCGGCGACGCAATCTACGCATGCGACGTGCGGCGCGGCAACTGCACCGACTTCCACTCGCTGTTCATCGGGCTCGTCCGCGCGCGCGGCATCCCGGCGCGCTTCACGATTGGCTTCCCGCTGGGCAACGCGAAGTCGGGAACCATCCCCGGCTATCACTGCTGGGCGGAATTTTATTCAGGCGGTGAATGGGTTCCGATCGATGCGTCGGAGGCATGGAAGCATCCCGAGCGCCACAACTATTACTTCGGCCGGCTCGACGCGGACCGCGTCGCATTTACGATGGGGCGCGACCTGGTGCTCGATCCGTCGCAGCGTGGCGAGCCCGTCAACTTCCTGGTTTATCCGTATGTAGAGGTCGATGGCGTGGCTATGCCGCAAGGCGAAATCAAGACGAAATTCGCTTACGACGATATCCGGGATGTCAGAAAGTAGAGATGCGCCGAACACGAAAAAAGCGGCCTTGGAAGCCGCTTTTCGGAGAGATTCAATTTGTAGGATTTAGTGTTTGGTTTCGATTCGTCGGCCGTAGGTTACTTCGCCCTTGTCAACCCGGAGACTGAATCCGCAATCCGGATTGGTGCACACCCAAGCCTTAAACAACACCGAAGCGCCTTCCTGTCCATAGTCTGACAGCGGAATCAGTGTACCGTTGTTACACTTCTGGCACTTCGGCCACTCCATCTACCGCTCCTCCTTGCAACCGACCCGAACCGCGGCATTCCCGTCCCGAAACTATCCGACAAATACAGCTAAAGCAACGACGCCAAACACCAAGCGCATCCGCTTCGGAAGCCACTGTCTAAGTACAATTCGAGGCACGATTCGAGGTAGTATGAACGTTCGATGAGATCGCGTGTGAATAGAGTCGCAGTGCTGCTATCGGCGCTCGCGCTGACCATTGTGGGCGCGGCATGGGCGCAGTCCGACGCGCCGACGTTTCAACATCAGGGCGGCGGCAATGAGTTGGAGATTCAACCGCGGTTAGGCTCGCAGCAACCGCCCGCGATGCCGCCGCAGGACGACAACACCCGCATAATTCCGGTGATTCCGCGTGACCAGCAGGTGCTGATCCTGCCGCAAGCGAGCCGCGACTTCATTGGCAAGTGGGGCGGCCATCTGACGCTCGATCATCACAGCGACAACGTCGAGCCGCCAGCTACAACGGTTGTGTCCGTGGTGTTCGGCGAGCGCGACGGCGGGGTCGTGCTCGCAACCGACGTGCTCGGGAGTCGCAATACCAACGTGCTTCAATCGACGGCCGACTCGGATGGGCCGCGGGCAGTTACTGTTACTGTTCAAGCTGTGGACTTTACCGTGCGACCGCCACTCCGCCAGGTGAACAAGTTGACGCTCAGGCTCGTGTCCGCCGACCAGGTGGAGTGCGACCAACTCGCGGATTTCTACATCACTGGCGTTTCGCGCCCGGTCGCGGAGGTCGAATACACCGGCACGCTCAAGGCGCTGTCGCGGCGAGAAGATCGGATCCTCGCGGAGGAAGCCGCAGCGAGCGGCAAGGAACCGATCTGGCACATCCAGCAAGGCAATCCCCCTCCCGACGAGTGAGTTTCATAAGAGGGCGCAGGAACTCATCGACCCCTAACCCAGCCTGTCAATGATCGGCTCGAGAGTTCTCGTCTTCAGGTCTCGAGTATGAAATGGCACGGTGACTCGACCGGGCCTATTCGGATGCTTGAGAATCCGGCGTGCACCACGAGAGTGGTGAAGCTGAAAGCCCGCGCGTCCAAGCGCGGCGATTACTGTCTAGCCGTAGGCGCCGGGAGCCGGCCACTCATGCGGCGTCGAGGGAGACCTTTAACTTCTGCTTGACCGGTTTCAGCTTGATCGCCCGGCCGGGCGGAATGGGCAGACCGCCCTTGCGGAGGCTCTCGAGATAACCGGCGATTGCCTCGCGTGCCATGGCGCGCGCTCCTTCAGCGTGTCACCCTCCGTTACGAGCCTAGGCAAGGCAGGACAGGTCACTACATACCCGCCCTCCTCGGCCGGTTCGAACAGCACGGTGTAGCTGAGAGCTTTGCTTGCCATCGACTGAAGCCTACTTCAACGCGCGGACGGAGAAGCCGCGCTCGTTGCAGCAGAGCAGTGAGCGTTTGCCGTCCACCGTAGTCTCGAGCACGACCTCGCGGCCCCAGAGCCGCTGCAAGTATGCGATCGTTTTCTCCGCGTATTCGAGCAGCAGGTCACGGCCGTCATGGTAGTGCTTCAAGTAGAGCGTGCGCGCCTGTCCGAAATCGGCGTCTTCGACCTTGATCACCGGGATCGACGCCGTGCCGACGTTTTTTATCAGCGTCTCCTTGACCTGCTTCCAGCCCTCGTCGTCGGCGACCTTGCTGACGACGTACTCCTCGCCGCGCGATTCGTACTCGAAGATATCCATCTCACGGAGCAGATCCTCCGTCAGGTAGCGGCGGAGGAACGACGAATCACGCTCGACCTCGCGCACCTCGAACAGCTTCTCATTGGCGCTCTTGGTCGGCGCGCCGTCGCGTTCGATTTCGTCCTTGGTCGGATTGGTCCATCGCCGGTAGATGTCTTCCCAAATCTTGAGCCCGAGGTGATAGGGATTTATCTGGCCGGGGATCGGCCGCACCACCTGGTTATGTCGCACGATGAACTCGAGGTGCAGACCTTGCTCGATGCCGAGCGATTCGACGATACGATGGTGCCAGTAGCTGGCCCATCCCTCGTTCATGATTTTGGTTTCCATCAGCGGGATGAAGTACTTGGCTTCCTCGTCGACGATGGTCAGCAGATCCTTCTCCCACTCCGCGAGGAAGGGATTGTGATCGCGGATGAAGAGCAGCAGGTCCTCGTCGGGCTCGATCGGCACCTTGTGCAGATCGGCTTGCTGCGCTTCGGGGCGCGCGTGGATTTTCTGGAAGGGATCGTAACGCGGTTGCGCGGATTCAACGGCGCGGTCGATCTGCTCCTTGCGGTCGAGCTTGCGGATCGCGAGATTGCGGCGGCATTGCCATGACAACGCGTGCGCGGCATCCAGGATGCGCTCGACTTTCTCGATTCCGATCGACGGATCCTCGACGTAGCGCCGCACACGAAGCGCGTGAGCCTTGAAGATCTCGACCGTGAGCTCGGCCCGCGTCGATTTGTAGGTGAAGTTGTTCTTGAAGAAGTCGTTGTGGCCGTACACGTGCGCGATCGTGAGGATTTGCAGCAGCAGCGTGTTGTCGCGCATCAGATAGGCGATCGCCGGACTCGAGTTGATCACCATCTCGTACGGCAAGCCGCTCACACCGTGATCGTATAGCGTCTTCAGTTTCTCGTACGATTTGCCGTAGGACCAATGCGGGTAATGCGACGGCATGCCCGAGTAGGCCATGTAGCCGAGCATCCCGACGTGGTCGCAGATCTCGAATTCCTGCGGATAGCAGTCGAGTCCGAACTCGTCGACCTTCTCGCGGATGCGCTTGTCCCATTCGACAAGGTCGCGCAGTTCGTAGTTCGAAGAGCCCAGCGGTCTTTCGATTTGCGGCTGGTTCATTCCTTGATCCTGTCCTTGGCGAGGAACGCCTTGAACGACGGCCAGATGTCTTCCTTGCGCTCGATCAGCACGGTGTGGAAGTTTGGCGCCTGGATGCGCCGGAACACGTTCAGCATCGACGATTCGTAGTAGCGCGAGCCTAGAGGCTTGATCTCTCCGTAGCCGAACAGGTTGCAGATCTCCGCCAGCTCCTCGGCCGCTTTCAGCGCGGCGGGATTGTCGGAATCGAAGTTGTCGCCGTCGGAGCAGTGGAATGCATACACGTTCCAGAGCGACGGATGGTAGCGCTCGGCGATAATCTGCAGCGCACGAGCATAACCCGACGAGATGAACGTTCCGCCCGATTCGCCCTTGTGGAAGAACTCCTCCTCGGTGACTTCGTTGGCTTCCGTATGATGCGCGATAAAAACGATCTCGACGTTGCGATAGCGCGTTGAGATGAACTGATAGAGCAGGAAAAAGAAGCTCCGCGCCAGATACTTCTTCATCGTGTCCATCGAACCGGAGGTGTCCATGATGCAGATCACGGCCGCGTTCGATTCTTCGCGCGTATCGATCTCGATGTGCTTATAGCGGAGGTCGTCCTGGTGAAACGGATGGCGGTGGCGCTTCAGCGCGGGGATCGAGCCGACGTTCGCCGAGGGAGTCTGATCGAGCTCGTCGAGCGCCGCATCGTCGTCAACCTCGAGAGCCTCGAGTTCCTCCTCGCTGGACGCCGTGCCGACCCCGTTGCGGCGCTGCGCCGCAAGTACGCGCATCACCCGCTGGCGCGCGGTGCGCCGCTTGTCGAGCCGCACGCGGATACCGACCTTGCGATAACCTTTGCGCTTGTTCGAGTACTCGGACTGGATTTCGCGCAGCGCCCGGCGCTCGAGGTTGGGCAACTCGAGGTCCTCGAACATGATGTCGATCAGTTCCTCGAGCGTGACGTCGGTCTCGTAATAGTCCACGCCGGGGCGATCGCCGGCGCGCTCGTCGCCCTTGCCGGGACCATCCTTGCCCGACTTGCCTACCACCTGGCCGGGCTGCGAATCGCCGTCGCCCTGGGCCGCGCCTGGCGAGTTCTCGCCATAGACAAATCGATACTCCTTGATGCCGCGGAGCGGGACCTTGATAACGCGGTCCTTGTCTTTGCCGATGATCGATTCTTCGGCAATGATGTCGGCGATGTTCTCGCGAATCGATTCGCGGACTTTCTGGCGATGCCGCAACCGATCGCCGGCGGAGCGGTCAGATCGTTCAGCGTCGGAGGGTCGATATTCGCGGAAAATTGTGTCGCCAGTCGCCATCTAATGGCACCTCGCCTGTTTAAAGATTATACCCTTCCGAGAAGGCTGCGTCTCGCAGGGTTGAGGGGCATAAATTCGCTTGCGCCGACGCCGTGGGCGATAGATGGCAGCGGGCTGGGTAGGACAAGAAGCTCAAGCTCAACATGGAAGAGCTTTGACTTATGCAGATGAATCAGTTGTGCCCGGTCGAGCGGCTTATCGTCGAGGTTCTGGCGGACAATCTGACCGACAGCTATTCGAGCAAGCCGGGCAACTGCTCTCCGGAGTTCAACAACGTCATGAACGCCGGCGCGACGGAGATCTCAGGCGCCACACTATGCTGCGCGCAGCTCGGGCTCGCGCTGATGCTTACGGCGGAGTCCGGCGCCATCCGTCACAAACTGCTCTTCGACACTGGGCCTGATGGCGCCGTGCTGATTGCCAACGCGGCGCGGCTTGGAGTGTCGTTTGGCGAGGTCAACGCCATTGCCATCACTCATGGTCATTGGGATCACATGGGCGGCTTGGTCGCCGCGATCGACGCAGTACGTCGCGACGATCACGCGCGGCACGTGCCATGTCACGTGAATCCCGGGATGTTCCTCAAGCGCGGGGCAAGGCTTAGCAACGGTACGATCGCGCCGTTTCAGAAAGTGCCTTCGCCGTCGGCGCTCGCGGCGCACGGCGCGGAGGTTGTGAATAGTGGCGAGGCGCGCACGCTGCTCGACGATTTCTTTTACCTGAGCGGCGAGATCCCGCGCCTCTCGGAGTTCGAGACCGGGCGTGACGATCACTTCTGCCGCGACCGCAACTCCTCCCCGTGGCGCCCGGACCCGCTGATCATGGACGAACGGTTCCTGGCGGTAAATGTGCGTGGAAAGGGGATGATCGTCTTCAGCGCCTGCTCGCATGCCGGAATCGTCAACGTTCTGCTCGACGTGCGGCAGAAGTTCCCCGAGGTGCCGATTCACACCGTGATCGGCGGCCTGCATCTCGGCGGTGCGACCATGGAGAAGCGAATCGCGCCGACGGTCGCGAATCTCAAGCAGTTCGACTGCAAGCAGATTATCCCGGCGCACTGCAGTGGATGGCGCGCCGTGCGTGCGCTGGCTAACGAATTCGGCGAATCGATAGTGAGCCAGTCCGCAGTCGGCAACCGCTACGTGATTTGAATCGCCGCTCCCGAAGGGGTGGTGAATATATCAAGCTTGGACTTCTTGATCAGCAAGGGCATCAGTTCCCCTTCCCGTGCGGGTGTTTGTGCGGGGGCTAGGGGTTAGCTGTCGATTGGCCGTGGCCCGCCCCTCGCTCCAGGTCGACTTCCCCATTGTCGCTATCCTCAACTAGAACTTTACAAGAATGTGAAAGAGCAGAGTCTCAAGCTGCCGGTTCGTCTCGTAAAACAGCTGACACAGTCTACCCGAGAGCGCAGTGCGACCAGTCCGGTTTGCTCCGATCCCGCTCGCGGGGACGAATCCAATCGGGTTACCGAAGAGGGTGAAAATGGCGATTGTCGAGAGCAGGATCAGCGCCGCTCCTGCCGAGCTCGACGCGAACCTGAAGGCGCGCTGCTCCTGCAGGAGGAGCATCTCGATCGTCTTCAAGAGAATCTCCTAGTCTCGGTTCACGGAAAAATATCTCCAAGTTACTTCAAGTGACCGATGGTCATCTCGCTGCCCGCAAAAAAACCCGAACGGCCCGTCGGCCGTTCGGGTTTTAATTCCCTCAATCCTTCCAGAGATTGTTGGCGGCGTACTTCAGCACGACGTACACGCACGATTCGCAGTAGCCGTTCTCGAGCAGGTTCTTCACCATCGCGC
>JASHQJ010000449.1 GCA_030037595.1 Candidatus Binataceae bacterium | reverse complement strand
AAGGCATTCTTCCTCCCGTTCGGCTGGTCTCCAGGCCGGTCTTCGTCCCCGCTGATGTCCGCGCGTCAGTTGGTGACTTTCAGATTAGAGAATTCGTAGACATCGCGAGTCTTAGGTCCCGCCTGCGCTGCGAGGCCAATCTCACCTCCGCCTTGCGGCGGCTGGCCGGTGATGCTGCCTACCTGAGTGCCGTTGATATAGAGCGTAGCGGCGTTGCCCTTCGTTTGAACGCGCAGGCGATTCACCTGACCCACGCCGCTTTTCACCGCCGGCGAGGTGGCAAATGTCATGATGCTGATACGGCGGCCTGGCAGGATTCGATCAACCCCAAAAGTGCCGCTGGGTCCAACCATTAGCTCGTAGTAGTTCTGGTAGTCGGTCCCCCAAAACGCGAGTCCGCCGTACGTGTGCACCATCTTGGGTCCGCCCTTGGTGAGCGCCACGTCGACGCAGGCGTCCATGTCGGTGAAGACGTAGCCGCCATCGAGGGTAACGTAGGTCGCATTCAGGGCAGGAGTGAGTACCATCTTGCCGTTGTTGACGGCCTGGTTATCGTTGGCCGCTCCCCAGTTGCTCGCCATCGTTTGGAAATTGTCCTGGAGCAAAACCTGGTTGCCTTCACACGCGCGGACGATCGGCGATACGGCGAGCACGGCAACGAGTGCGACGGCGGCGAGAGCGAACGTTTGCGGACGCATGCTAACTCCTCTTGAAGCAGTTAATGGCCAATTTGATAGGACAAATTGCGCACAACGATAGTCCAAGATGCAAGCGCGCCGCAACTTTCGCACTTTACCAAGTTCACTACATTCGACTGGGCGAATTTTTGGACCCCGCTGTGTTTGCTTGGTTTAATTAAGTATCCAGACGCAGACCGGATGTGGTTTGTGACGCTATGACACGTTGAGCTTCTCAGAGAGATCACAAAATGAATCAGTTTGCTTCCGATATCAAAAAAATTCGCGAGCGTGCCCGTCAGCACAGGGAGCAGGGTGCCGTCACCGAGGGCTACAAAGCCGATCGCAACGCCGAGAACCTCGTCTCAATGATCAAGGAAGATCTCTACGCCGAGCGGACGGCAATCGAATCCTACGCGTCTATAGTGCGCTCGATCGGCGACAGCGATCCGACCACGCGCAAGGTGATCGAGGACATCTTCAAAGTAGAAGAAGAGCATGCCGACGATCTGAAGAACATGCTCCCAAAAAATGTCCTGATCGAAGATGCCGCTCAGTCGCGGCGAGGGCCTCCGTAAACCGAACGGATGCTCTCGCCGCGATCGAACCGAGCCTGGATACAGCGCATCGTCGCAATTGCCTCAGGCGTCTGGGCTACAGATTGAAAGAGCTTCTGCTCGTTGGCCATCGCATCGGAAAGATTCAGATCGTCGTTGTCGATCAGGATTTGCTTGAGTGCGGCAAGGGCTTTGGCCGGCCGCTCAGCCAGCGTCGAGGCCCACTCGAGCGCGGTTTCCACCGACTTACCTGCGGGAACGACTTCATTGACGCCACCGAGCTCGTAGATGCGGCGCGCAGTCATCGGCCGCCCAAGCATCACCATCTCGGCCGCGGCGGTGCGACCGATAAGCCGCGCAAGGCGGCTCGTGCCACCGATACCAGTGGTTAGTGCGATCTGAACTTCGGGCTGGCCGAACAGCGCCTGTTCTTCGGCGATACGCATATCGCAAGTCCATCCGAGCTCGGCGCCGCCGCCTGAGCAATCGCCCGATACCGCAGCGATCGTCACGACCGGCATCTTGCCGATCTCGCTCAGCGCGTTGAACCACGCGATACCCTGCGCGGTCGTCGGCTTGCCCTCCATCGCGTCGGCCAGATCGGTGAGCCATGCGTGCTCGAACCAATGGCCGGGCACACCCGAAGCGAGCACCGCGACACGCGCGCCGCGCTCGCGCGCGAGCTTCATCGTCGCCGCGAGTTCCTCGATCGTGACCCACGAGCCGTGATTGTTGATCGCGGGATTGATCATCGTCACGAGCGCGACGCCTTCGCGCGGCTCGTCGAGCTTTATGAACTTGGCCATCAGCGAATCCTCCGCAGGATTTTCGATCGCGCAACAGTAAACGATGAATACGAACCGCGCCAATCACAGCGGAGCGGCTAAAAGATCAGGACTTAAGGCCGGCCGGCGCCGGTGCGAAGCGCCGCAAGCTGCGATGACGGACCTTGGCAAACCAGATACTCAGGCGATCGAGGTAGAGATAAATCACCGGTGTGGTGAATAGCGTCAACATCTGACTCACGATAAGCCCGCCGACGATCGCGATACCGAGTGGACGGCGCAGCTCCGAGCCCGTACCGGTGCCGAGCGCGAGCGGCAGTCCGCCGAGCAGCGCGGCAGCCGTGGTCATCATGATCGGGCGAAAGCGCAACAGACACGCTTCGTAAATCGCGTCGAGCGAGTTCTTGCCTTCCTTGCGCTCGGCCTCGAGCGCGAAGTCGATCATCATGATGGCGTTCTTCTTGACGATGCCGATCAACAGGATGATGCCGACCAGCGCGATGACGCTTAGCTCGATGTGGCAGATAAGCAGCGCGAGCAGCGCGCCGACGCCGGCGGAGGGCAGCGTCGAGAGAATCGTGATCGGATGTATGTAGCTCTCATACAGAATGCCGAGCACGATATAGACGGCTCCCAGAGCCGCGATGATCAGCAGCGACTCGCCCTCGAGCGACTGCTGGAAGGCCTGCGCCGTACCCTGGAAGTTGCCGCGAATCGCGGCCGGCATCTTGATTTCCGCCTCGGCCTGGCTGATCGCGTCAACCGCCTGGCTGAGCGCCACACCCGGCGCGAGGTTGAAGGAAATCGTGACCGACGGGAATTGCCCCTGGTGATTGACAGCGAGCGCGGTGGTCGAAGGGCCGAAGTGCGTGAAGGTGCCGATCTTAACCTGCTGTCCGGTCGGAGACTTAGCCTCGATAAGACTGAGCGAGTCGGGGTCCTGCCAGAACTGCGGTGCAACCTCCATCACCACGTGATACTGATTCAGCGCGGTGTACATCGTCGATACCTGGCGCTGTCCGAAAGCGTCGTACAAGGTGTTGTCGATCACGCTCTGCGACAGGCCGAGCTTCGATGCCGTATCGCGATCGACAATCACGTTGGCCGCGAGACCGCTGTTCTGCTGGTCGCTACTCACGTCAACCAGGATCGGCAAGGTGCGCATCTTGCGCAGCAGCTTCGGCGCCCATTCATTGAGCTGATTCAAATCGTCGCTCTGCAGCGTGTATTGATACTGCGCGTTGGCCAGGCGGCCGCCGATATTCACATCCTGCACCGCCTGCAGATAGAGGCTCGCGCCCGAGATATCCGCGACGTTTTTGCGGATGCGCCCGATGACCCGGTCGGCGCTGATCTTGCGGTCGGAGAGCGCCTTCAACGAGATGAACATGCGGGCGGTGTTGGTGCCTGATCCGCCGTTGCCGCCAGTGAACGCGATCACGTGATCGACCGCGGGATCCGCTTTCACCCGGTTAACAAATTGTGTGAGCTTGTCGCTCATCGCCTGGAATGAGGTGTCCTGGTCGGCCTGGATCGCGCCCATCAGGCGGCCGGTATCCTGCTGCGGGAAGAATCCCTTCGGAATGATGACGTAGAGGTACATGCTGATGGCAACCGTCGCGAGCGTCGCCGCCAGCATCAGGCGCGGATGCTCCAACACCCACGACAAGCCGCTCTCATAGTGCTCGTGCAGCCAGGTGAAACCGCGCTCGCTCACCTGGTACCAGCGGTTGTGATGCTCCTCGCCGACCGGCCGCAACAGATGCGCGCACATCATCGGCGTCGTGGTCAGCGATATGATCATCGAGACCAGCACGGCGACCGACAGCGTGACGGCAAATTCGCGGAACAGCCGGCCGACGATGCCGCCCATCAGCAGGATCGGAACGAACACCGCGATCAGCGAAATACTTATCGAAATGACCGTGAAGCCGATTTCGCTCGCGCCCCTGGCCGCCGCCGCGTACGGGTCCATCCCTTTCTCGCGGTAGCGCGAGATGTTCTCGATCACGACGATCGCGTCATCGACCACGAAGCCGGTCGAGATCGTCAGCGCCATCAGCGAAAGGTTGTCGAGGCTATAGCCGCAGAGATACATCGCGCCGAAGGTACCGATCAGCGAGAGCGGCACGACGACGCCGGGGATCAGGGTGGCACGCAGGTTCCTGAGGAACACGAACACCACCATGATCACCAGCGCGACCGAAATCAGCAGCGTGATCTCGACGTCCTCGACTGACGCGCGGATGGTGATGGTGCGATCGAGCACCACCGACATGTCGATCGCGGGAGAGATCGACGCCTCTAGCTGCGGCATCGCCGCGAGCACGCGGTCAACGGTGTCGATGATATTGGCGCCGGGCGAGCGGAAAACAATCAGCAGCACAGAAGGCTTGCCGTCCACCATGCCGAGGTTGCGCAGGTCCTCGACCGAGTCGCGCACCACGCCCACGTCGGAGAGGTGCACGGCAGATCCGTTCTGATAGCGCACGATCAGCGGCGCGTAGTCGGCGGCCTTCAGCAATTGATCGGTATCGGTAATTCCGTAGGCCTGGTTGTTGTCAGCGAATTCACCCTTGGGGCTGTTGGAGTTGGCGGCGGCGAGAACAGTCCGTACATTCTCGAGGCTGAGGCCGAGGTTGTTGAGCTGGGTCGGATTCAGCTCGACGCGTACGCCAGGCAGCGCGCTGCCTCCGACCGTGACTTGGCCGACACCCTGAATCTGTGAGAGCTTCTGCGCGAGAATCGAAGACGCGGCGTCGTACATCTGGCCGCGCGGAATGGTCGCCGAGGTGAGGCCGAAGATCAGGATCGGCGCATCGGCGGGATTGACCTTGCGATAGGTTGGGTTGCTCGGGAGGTCGGTCGGCAACTGGCTTCGCGCCGCGTTGATCGCCGCCTGCACGTCGCGTCCGGCCGCGTCGATATTGCGGTTGAGATCGAATTGCAAAACGATACTGCAGTTGCCAAGCGTGCTGGACGAAGTGAGCTGCGTGAGGCCCGCGATACGGCCGAACTGGCGCTCAAGCGGCGTCGCTACCGAGGAAGCCATCGTCTCGGGGCTCGCGCCCGGAAGCTGAGCCTGTACCTGGATCGTCGGAAACTCTACCTGCGGTAGCGGAGAAACCGGCAGCAGCCGAAAGGCCACGATTCCCGACAGCGCAAGCGCGATCGTGAGCAGCGTGGTCGCGACCGGTTTGCGGATACAGATTGCGGAGATATTCACGAGAGCCTTGCCGGCGCCGTACCTGGAGCCGGCGCCGCCTCGCGATATTCTTCTTTCACGCGGCCGCGGCCGGCGAGCCGCTCCGCTAGCCTGTCGAAGTAGAGGAAGATGACCGGCGTGGTGTAGAGCGTGAGCACCTGGCTCACGAGCAGGCCGCCGACGATCGCGATACCGAGCGGGCGACGAAGTTCGGATCCGGTGCCGGTACCGAGCGCGAGCGGCAGACCGCCCAGCAGCGCCGCCATAGTGGTCATCATGATCGGGCGAAAGCGGAGCAGGCACGCCTGGTAGATCGCGTCAACCGCGTTCTTGCCATGTTCGCGCTGCTCCTCGAGCGCGAAGTCGATCATCATGATGGCGTTTTTCTTGACAATACCGATGAGCAGGATGATGCCGATGAGCGCGATCACGTCGAGCTCGCTGCCGCAAACCATCAGGGCGAGGATCGCTCCGACGCCCGCCGACGGTAGCGTCGAGAGAATCGTGATCGGATGGATATAGCTCTCGTACAGCACGCCGAGCACGATGTACACGGTGACGAGTGCGGCAAGAATCAGCAGCGGTTCGTTGCGCAACGACGCGCGGAACGCCTCAGCCGTGCCCTGGAAAGCGGCCGAGATCCGCGCCGGCATCCCAAGGTCTCGCTTGGCCGCGGTGATCGCATCGACCGCGTCGCCCAGTGAGTAGCCGGGCGCAACGTCGAACGAAATCGTGACAGCAGGAAACTGTCCTTCATGATTAACGACCAGCGGCGTCGTGCTCCGCTGCAGCGTGGTGAAGGCGCTCAGCGGCACTTCGCCGCCGGTGGTCGAGCGGATATAGATCTGATCGAGCGCTTTGGGATTTTTCTGAAACGCGGGATCGACTTCCAGCACCACGTGATACTGATTCAACTGAGTATAGATAGTTGATATTTGCCGCTGCCCGAATGCGTCGTACAGAGTATTGTCGATCATCTGCGACGTGATACCCAGTCGCGACGCCGTGCTGCGGTCGATTACCAGGTGCGCCTGCAAGCCGCCATTCTGCTCATCAGTCGCAACGTTCTGCAGTTGCGGAAGCGTCTTGAGCCGCGCCACGAGCTTGTCGGTCCAGTCGGCCAGCTCCGCCGCATTTGGATCCTCGAGGCTGTACTGATATTGCGTGCGGCTCACGCGATCTTCGACCGTCAGGTCCTGCACCGGCTGCAGGTAAAGTGTTATGCCGTCAACCTGGGCGAGCTTGGGCTGCAGGCGGCTAATGACCTGCTCGATGCTGGCGTCGCGCTCGTCGAGCGGCTTCAGATTGATCAGGAATCGTCCGCTGTTGACGGTGGTATTCGTTCCGTCGATACCGACAAAAGATGAAAGGCTCTCGACCGCCGGGTCTTGCAGGATTATCTGCGCCAGCTGCTGCTGGCGTTGTTCAATCGCCGGAAAAGAAACCTGCTGCGGCGCTTCCGACACGCCCTGGATAACGCCGGTATCCTGTACCGGGAAGAATCCCTTGGGAACTATAATATAAAGTATAATAGTCAGTACGAGAGTGGCTATTGCGACCAGCAGCGTTTCCGGTTGATGACGCAGTATCCACTGCAGCGTGCGGCCGTAGAATTCGATAGTATCGTTGAATACCTTCTCGGACTTTCGGTAAAACCACGTCTGCTGATTCTGGGGCGTGTGACGCAGCAGCTTCGCACTCATCATCGGAGTGAGAGTGAGCGAAACCACGGCCGACACCAGGATGGTGACGGCCAACGTGACCGCGAATTCGCGGAACAGGCGGCCCACGATGTCGCCCATGAAGAGCAGCGGAATCAGCACCGCGATGAGCGAGACGGTCAGCGACACGATCGTGAAGCCGATCTGCTCGGAGCCTTTAAGCGCGGCCTCCAGCGGTGGATCGCCCTCCTCGATAAACCGCGAGATGTTCTCGATCATCACGATCGCGTCATCGACCACGAAGCCAGTCGAGATCGTGAGCGCCATCAGCGTGAGGTTGTTCAGACTGTAGCCGAGCAAGTACATCACGCCGAAGGTGCCGATGAGCGAGAGCGGGACCGCGATGCTGGGGATGATCGTCGCCGAGAGGCTTCTTAAGAAGAGGAATATCACCAGCACCACCAGCACCACCGTGAGCATCAACTCGAACTGCACGTCGGCGACCGAGGCGCGGATCGTCTCGGTCCGATCGGTGAGAATCGAGACCTCGACCGATGCTGGCAGTGAAGACTGGAGCCGCGGCAGCAACTTTCGAATCTTATCCACCACGGCGATGATATTGGCGCCGGGCTGACGCTGAATGTTCACGATCACGGCCGGCGTCGTGTTCATCCAGGCTGCTTGCTTGACGTTCTCGGCGTCGTCGATCACGTTGGCGACGTCGGAGAGTTTGACCGGCGCGCCATTGCGATAGGCAATGATGAGAGGCTTGTAGTCGTTACTGGTCAGCAGCTGATCGTTGTCGCCGATAGTGTAAGCCTGCTGCTTGCCGTCGAAGTTGCCCTTGGCCTGGTCGATGTTCGCGCTCGAAATCGCGGTGCGCAGATCTTCCAGCGTCATGCCGTAGGACGCGAGCTCGGTCGGATTCGCCTGGATGCGCACCGAGGGTTTCTGGCCGCCGCTGATGCTTACCAGTCCGACGCCGGAGACCTGCGAAATTTTTTGCGCGAGCCGAGTGTCGGCCAGATCTTCAACCTGCGATAGCGGCAGCTCCTTCGAAGTCAGCGCGAGCGTCAGGATCGGTGCGTCGGCCGGATTGATCTTGCTGTAGATCGGCGGGTTCGGAAGATCGGTTGGCAAGTAGGTCGCGGCCGCGTTGATCGCAGCCTGCACTTCCTGCTCGGCAACGTCGATATTCAGATCGAGCACGAACTGGAGCGTGATAACAGAGCTGCCGAACGAGCTGTTCGACGTCATCTGGTTGAGCCCCGGCACCTCGCCGAACTGGCGCTCGAGCGGCGCCGTCACGGAGGACGCCATCACGTCGGGGCTCGCGCCCGGGTAGAACGTAACCACCTGGATCGTCGGGTAGTCCACCTCAGGTAGCGCCGACACGGGCAGTTCGAGGTAGGCGACCAGCCCGGCGAGGAGGATCGCAACCATCAACAGCGAAGTTGCGACCGGCCGCAGAATAAACAGCCGGGATGGATTCACTGCGTGGCTCCCGGCGTGATCGGGTTCGCGGCGAGCTGCACACTGACGCGCGAGCCGCTGCGCAACTTGTCGACGCCATCGACAACGACCAGCTCGCCCGGCTGCGCGCCGGACTCGATCGACGAAAGCTCGCCCTGAGTGTTGAGAACCTTGATCGGCCGCATCTGAACGGTCTGATTCGCCATCACGACATAGATATACGATCCGGTCGAGCTGCGCTGGATTGCCGCGGTCGGAATCAGGATCGCGTCGTGCTGGACATCGACCAGAAGGCGCACGTTGACGAACTGGTTCGGAAAGAGTGCATTGTCCTCGTTGGGAAACTGCGCCTTAAGCTTGATAGTGCCGGTGCTCTGATCGATCTCGTTGTCGGTTGTGAGCAGCACTCCCACCGCGAGCTTGGTCTTGAAATCGCGATCGAACGCTTCAACCGGCAATCCCAAGGGCGGCGGCGCCATGCCGGAAGTCTGCTGCTGTGTTGATACCGGGATCGTGGCGCCACCGGTCACACTCGCCACGTGTTTCATCGCGTTCATCACGCGCGGCAGCTCGTCCTCGGGAATGCTGAAATCGACCGCGATCGGCTGCAGCTGCGTAATCACCACCAGTCCCGTGGTGTCGGTCGCGTGGACGATGTTGCCGATATCGACCAGCCTGAGCCCGATGCGTCCGCTGATCGGCGCCGTGATTCGCGAATAGGTCAGGTTCAACTGGGCGGCGTCGATCAGGCCCTGATCGTTTTTGACGGTGCCCTCGTAGGTGCCGACCTGCGCCGCCTGATTATCGAGGTCCTGCTTTGCGATGATGTTCTGAGCGAAGAGCTCCTTGTCGCGCGTCAGCAGGGTCTGGGCGTTCACGAGGTTCGCCTTGTCGCGCGCCATCTGGCCTTCGGCCTCGGTCAGCTGAACCTGGTACGGACGCGGATCGATCTGGACCAGCAGGTCGCCGGCATGGACCATCTGGCCTTCCTTGAACGGGATCTGGACGATCTGTCCATCGACGCGCGTTTTGACGGTTACGGTGTTGAACGCGGTCACGGTACCGATCGCCGTGACGTAGAGGTTCAGGTCGCCCTGCTTCGTAGATGTAGCCGCGACCGGAACGGTCTGATGCGCCGCCGTAGCCGCGGCGCGGGCGGCCGCGGCTCGCGCGCGAATCCCGGAAATCCACACGTAAAGAATGACCGCGAGCACGCAGAGCGCAGCAATCCAGAAGCCTCGGTTGCGCAGCAGGCCCGCCGGGTTGAACTCGGCGCCGCCCTCACGCGAGAAGTGCTGGGGCTCGGGCCGCGTTCTCAGGGAATTCTCACGATCGGCGATCTGCTGACTCACTCCTGCACCTCCAAGAGGTCTCTGCGGCGAAGGGCTGTCCAACCGGATGTTTCTCCGTACTGATTGGAGCCGGACTATCGCCTCTCGCTGCGGCGCCGCGGTGGCGCCAGTCGCGAGCGCAGAGGCGAGAGGCAATCTTGCGCTTCAATCCTATACCTGACCATTATCGCCATTATGGACTTCGGAGTCCATAATTCACTATGCTCGACCTGTGGCCGGAACACTTGACCTCACGCTCCCTTAACTGTCCATACGTTCGGGGCGGGCCAGGGTTTCCGATTAGTATTGCATGAGTGCGCGCGAAAAACCGCTGCCGGGAAAAGCTCCGGGCCGCGCCCTGAACCGCGACCGGGGACGCCCCTCGACGCCTTTCCTGCGCGAGCGAATTCTCTCGAGTGCCATGCATCTGTTCGCACAGAACGAGTTCGACCGCGTCACGATCGACGAGGTAGCCGAGCGCGCCGGCGTCGGTAAGGGAAGCGTTTATCGCCAGTTCGGTTCAAAAGAGGAACTCTACGCGGGCGCCGTAATCAATGGATTTATCGAACTGCAGCAGGAGATCCACGCGTCGCTGAAGGATCGAGTCTCGTTCGCGGACCGCCTCGAGACCATTATCGGGCTTACGGTTCGTTACTTTTGGACTCGGCGCCAGTTCTTCGAATTTTTGCGCGATCCGCGCGCAGTGCCGCCGCGGCAGGAACGTCTTTATCGCGCGGAGCGCGCCAATCTCGCCTTGATGATCCGCGAAGTAATTGAGTCGGCCGCCGCCAAGGGCGTGATCCGCCGCGAGGTCGACTCGCGGCTGGCCGCCGAGGCGCTGCTCGGCATGGTGCGCGGCATCAACCGCTACGCGCGCGAGTACACGTCACCGGCCGCGGCGACGCGCACCGTGGTTTCGATTTTTCTTAATGGATGTGCGCGCGACGCGGCTCCGAATGAATCTGCGACGCGTAGCGCGCGCGACGGCCGCGCCTGAAATCGTCGCTGCACTAGCGCAACGGCGGAAAGAACACCAGCGTACGCACTTCGATACTCTCGCGTGGCGATGCGCCTGCTGGGCTCGTCGGATCTTCGAACGCCGAATGTGCCGTGAAGCGCGTGACGTGCGGATCGGAGTCGTAGCACTTGAGCAGCAGCACTTCGTCCTTGCGCTGTGCACCGACATAGAACCATCGATGGTCGGGGCTGTAGGCGACGGCGTAAACCTCGCCTTTGCGATCGCGGTAAATCAAATCCTGCTCGACAAAATCGCTCTGCCTCATGCTGCGGCCGTCGCACACGGCAAGCGGCGATTCCTCGACCGGTCCGCGAATCGGACGCCAGAGGTTGACGACCGCGAAGCGATTCTTGAGCAGCGTCTCGGCTTCATCGGGCAGTAAATCGCGCACGCGCTGCGGCCCCGATTTGAGGGTGTAATCGTTGTGCGCGAATTTTATTGGCCCGAAGACGCCGCTCTCGCGCCGCCCCGCCATCGAACGGTTACGTACGTTGTGATCGAAGACATGCACCTTCTGGGCGCCGGTATGTTCGCGCACCAGTCGCTCGACCTCTGGGTAATAGCGAGCCACGACTTCCGCCGAGTCGTAGAAATTCTGCACCGCCGATTCCTGGCGCACGACCGCGAAGCCCTCGCGGTCGAGCGACACTTCGCCGAGTAGCGGCCTCATGTCGTAGATCGTCACGGCGTGCTTATCATAGTTGCCGCTTCGCTGAGGAATGCCCTCCGGCGCTGCATACATATAGTTGACCGGCTTCGGCCCGCTGCGATCGATGAAGTTGAGCGTTCCTTCGACGTTGTGAAGCAGTGTGAGGCCAGAAAAATCGTGTGCCGCAGTCGCCATAAGATTCGCTCCTCGGTGATGTCCGACTTCTAGCGCATAGGCTCAAACGAGGCGACAGATTTGAATCGTGCGCGCGGCGCCGCGATAATCGCGGCTCGTGCGACTTCTGCGCGACATCCTCATTCCTGAGCCGCACGTGCTGATGGTCGGGATCAACCCGTCGATTCGTTCGGCGGAGGCCGGGCATCACTTCGCAAGCCCCGGCAACCCGTTCTGGAAGCTGCTCTACGCATCGCGCCTGGTCCCGGTCGAGCTGACAGCGGCCGACGACGCGCGCCTGGTCGAGTTCGGCCTCGCGCTTACAAATCTTTGCCAGCGCGCGACGCGTTCAGCCGCGGAGCTTACGCGTAACGAAATGGATCGCGGCGCTGCGCGGCTCAAGCGCACCGTCCGCCGCGTCCGGCCGCGGATCGTCGCGTTCGTCGGCCTCAGTATCTACCAACATTACTTTGGCAAAATGGCGAGCGCAGGGGCCGGAGCGAAGCCGGAGTCGATCGTGGATGCGCGCGTGTTCGTGTTACCCAATCCGAGCGGACTCAACGCGAGCTTCCCCGGCTTCAAGGACAAGCTCGTATGGTTCGAGCGGCTGCACGCCGAGATCCACTCACTCGAGCGCGCACGCCGCTGAGGCTTCTCGGCGCAGCGCGATTTTGTCGAAGCGCGCGGCTATTTCTTCTCGAGATGGCCGCCGAACTCGTAGCGCATCGCCGATAGCAGTTTATCGGCGTAGTCGGCCGCGCCGCGCGAGCTGAAGCGTGAATACAGCGCCGAGCTAAGCACATGCGCCGGCACGCCCTCGTCGATCGCGGCGTCCACGGTCCACCGCCCTTCGCCGGAATCGGAAACGCGTCCAGCGAATTTCTTCAACTCGGGATCCTCGCTCAGCGCCGAGGCCGTCAGATCGAGCAGCCACGACGCGATCACACTCCCGCGCCGCCATACT
Organism: Candidatus Binataceae bacterium; assembly: GCA_030037595.1. Taxonomy (GTDB): domain Bacteria; phylum Desulfobacterota; class Binatia; order Binatales; family Binataceae; genus JASHPB01. The sequence goes on along the minus strand of JASHQJ010000449.1, from coordinate 2,975 downwards.
TCGGCGATTTCCGTCAGGTTGAAGTCGTACTGGTAGTGCTCGGGATCGCGGAGCGGCGTCGTCTCGGCATCGACCACCCGCTGTTTCTTGCCCGCGTTGGCGTGGGCCAGGATGTTCATGCCCTCGGCGTAGGCCGCCATTATCCCGTACTCGATGCCGTTGTGGACCATCTTGACGAAGTGACCGCCGCCGTTTGACCCGCAGTGCAGATAGCCGTGCTCCGCGGTGCTGCCTTTGACCTTCTCGCGGCCGGGGGTGCGCGGCGCGGAGTCGATCGGGGGTGCGAGCGTCGCGAACAACGGATCGAGATGCTGCACGATTTCTTTTTCGCCGCCGATCATCTGGCAGAAGCCGCGCTCGAGGCCCCAAACGCCGCCGCTCGTGCCGGAGTCAACATAGTGAATGCCCTTCTCTTTCAGCATCTTCGCGCGCCGGATGTCGTCGATGTAATACGAGTTGCCAGCATCGACGATGATGTCGCCGCGCTCGAAGCGGCTCGAAAGATCGCTGAGCGTCTGCTCGACCACGGCCGCCGGCACCATCATCCACGCCGCGCGCGGCTTGGTGAGCTTCTTCGCAAAGTCGTCGAGCGAGGTCGCGCCGATCGCTCCCTCGGACGCGAGTTCCTTGACCGCATTCGCGCTCACGTCGAACCCCACGCACTGATGTCCGCCGCGCATCAAACGCCGCACCATGTTCGCACCCATCCGGCCGAGGCCGATCATTCCCATTTGCATGTGATTTGCTCCTTCCGGGTTCGCTCGCGGTAACCCCTTCATCATCGCGCAGGCGCCGTTCAGTTCATAGTGATAAGAGTACGCGGTTGACGGCCAGCGACAGGCTGAGCCGCGGAGGTTTTCGCATGTCATTGAAAAACCAGACGGTAGTCGTAATCGGCGGCAGCTCGGGACTCGGGCTCGCGACCGCCAAGGCGGCGGCGGACGAGGGCGCGCACGTCGTAATCACGGGTCGCTCGCGCGAGCGCTTACAGAGCGCCCGTGCCGAGATCGGGCATGAAGTCCGCGCCGAATCGATCGACGCCAACGATGAGGCTGCGACGCGCCGTCTGTTCGAGGATTTGCGAAGCGTCAATCACGTCTTCGTATCCGCAGCAACTGTGACCTTCGCCGCCGGCCTCACGTCCGAGACCTCCGCGCTGCATCCTGCGATGGACACGCGCTTTTGGGGATCGCTATATGCCGCAAAGTACGCCTCGCCGAAGATGCCGCCGGACGGCTCGATAACCTTCACCTCGGGAATATCGGCGTGGCGGCCGCGTCCCGGCGCGAGTGTCGGTTCGGCGTCGTGCGGCGCGATCGAAGCCTTTGCGCGCTCACTCGCCCTTGAGCTTGCGCCGATTCGCGTGAACACGATTCAGCCGGGGCTGATCGACACACCGCTTATCGATTCGTTGATGGGCGGCGAGCGCGCCGCCGGCATCAAGGAGATGATGGCAAAGCGATTGCCGGTAAAGCGCGTCGGCCGGCCCGACGATATCGCTGAGGCGGTGCTGTTCCTGATGAAAAACGGCTTCACCACCGGCATCACGTTGACGGTGGACGGCGGTCATACGCTGATGAGCTAAAGGCGCAAAATCTGACATGCTGTATTATACGCGTAAAACTGCGGTAACGCGGATGTGATCAGATTTTCGCCCCAACTTGCAGGCGCTGATCAGAGGAATGCGTGAGGAACATCGGACGCTGGTCGATTACCGCAACCTTCTTTCTGATTCTCGTGATAGCCGGCAATGCGTTTGCCGCAGCCGGAGAAGCCACCGCGCTCTTGCCCGAGCCTCAGCCCTACCACACGTGCCCCGACACCGGCGACGCGCCGCTGATGCTGTCGGTTGCGCTGTACGTCATCAATCTATCCGCCATTGACGAAGCGGATGAGTATTTCTGAATCGAGCGCTATCTCTTTATGTCGTGGCGCGACGAGTGCCTTGCGGAGGACGCCGGCACAGGACCGCACGTGCGGCATTTCAGGGAGGGCGATATCTGGATACCGCCAATGGAGTTGGAAAATGCAATCAAGTATTCGCGTCATTCCTACACGCTGAAGGTCGACCCCAACGGAGTGGCGCAGTAGATGGAGCGCGGTTCGATGCCGACCTTTCCGATTCCTATCAGCTCCGCGAGTTTCCATTCGATCGCCAGGTGCTCAGCCTTGTGCTGGAACCGTTCCTCGATCGGAAGTTCACGCTCATCTTCGCACCCGAGGATCTCGGCAGTGGCGTAAGCCGCGAAGCAGACGCCGGCCTTGCACCGTCGTCGGTGCAGGATTTGTTCTACATCCCCATGATGACGGCGGCGTACGGAATCGTGCCGCAAATTCCGCAGGCGCGCTTCTCCCTGGTCGTGACGCGCCGCTCCGGCTTCTATATCTGGAAGGTCTTCCTGCCGATGATCGTCATGACGATGGTCGCGTGGAGCGTGTTCTGGGTCGACAGCAAGGAATTCGACTGGCAGATGAAGATTCCGATCGTGGTGATGCTCGCGCTGGTCGCGTTCGAGTTCGCGGTCTCACGCGACTTGCCGCGCGTGCCTTACGTCACCTTCCTCGACGCGATCTTTCTCACCTGCTTCATGTATGTCTTCGTGTGCATCGTGGAGATCGTCGCGGTGCATGCGATGGTCCGATGGGAGATGCACCCGCTCGCCGACAGGATTCACTGGCACGCGCGCTGGGTGGTGCCCGTCGCCTTGGTGCTGACGCTTCTGATCCTGATCCCGATCTTCTTTCACAGCTCACCCGAAGAGCTCTGAGAGAGCGCGCCAGGCTTCAGTCCTCGCCGAAGAATCGCCGCTTCACGCTGTCATTGAGCGGTAGATCCGGGCCGGCCACAAGATAATCGGGAAGGCGCGTCGGATCTTCCATGATGCGCGGCATCGCTCGCGCGCGGCGCGCGTCGGCCTCATCGCCGCGATCGTAGAAGAACGATGTGAACCAATCCTCCCAGGTGTGCAGAGCGC
>JASHQJ010000448.1 GCA_030037595.1 Candidatus Binataceae bacterium | reverse complement strand
CATCCGGTTTTCGCCGCACTTGGGTTGCAGGAAGACCGCGACTTCAGGCAGCGCGCGTTTGATTTCGGCCCGCATCAACGCGACCATCCGGCGGATTTCCCACTGCGCGCGTATGCAGAGCCGGAGGTCGCAAATGTGCAGCATCTCGGCGAAGTTCACCATTACGTGGAAATTGGTCGGCGCGGCGTTGGGCAGGATGAAGCGGGCGTCCTCCGCCGGGATGCCGGCCTTGAGCGCGCGCTCGTATAGTTCCGAAGTCCGTGCCAGCAGTTGATCGAATTCATCGTCCAGGCCGGCGCGCGTCCACGATTCGGGCAGCACGAACGCAAGCTTACTCTGCTTGAACTTCACGTAGCGCTGGCTCTGCTGCTCGAAGCTGATGCCGATACGGTGGCGTACGAACTGATGCGAGAGCGACCGCGAGACATTGGAAATCGCGAACCAGAAAACGACCTGTTCAAGCGGCGAGGCATGCCCGGTCTTGAGCCGCTCGGCAATGAACTCGCGGATCTTTTCGCGACTGATCTTTTCAGCCCTGATTTTTTCCCAGATTTCGATCGGCGAGTCGGACGAATAGCAGGTGCGGAAAGCGGCGTAGAGTTTCTCGAGTGGCGCGCTCGCGTGATCGATTAACTTCACCTGCATCGTGGCTTGATTGTTCACCGCTCGCCTACCTCCCCGGACTGCGTGCCGACCGCATCCACCATGACCATCTTATGTCATCGCGCGTTGATACTGCAGTGGCTCGGGCGACGAAATTATCCCGAACTTATCCCCATCCGCAGATTGCACCGTGCGGGCGCGGCTGCAAAATTCGCTAGCTGACGGTGCCAATGCTCGATCGCTTCTACCGATACATCGCGAAACCGATGCTGTTCCGGCTCGACGCCGAAGCGGTGCATCACATGATTCTCACGATCCTCTCGCATACGCCGTCGATGGCGCCGTGGCCCGACCCGCCGGCGCTCAATCTAAACCTGTGGGGAATCGGGTTTTCCAATCCAATCGGGCTCGCGGCCGGTATGGACAAGGACGCGGTCGCCGTCCACGCCTGGCACAGCCTGGGTTTCGGCTTTGCCGAGCTCGGCACAGTGACGCCGCGGCCACAGCCCGGCAATCCGGGTCCGCGTCTTTTCCGCCTGCAGGACCGCGGTGCACTGATCAATCGGCTTGGATTCCCGGGCGAGGGAATGGAAGCCGTCGCTCAGCGGCTTACGCGGCTTCGGCGCGCACGCGTGCCGATCAGGCTCGGGATCAACCTCGGGCCGAACAAGGATACGCCGCCCGAGGCGGTCGCCGCGGATTATGGCGCGCTGATGAACCGGCTCGGGGGTTCTGCTGACTTCATCGTGATCAACGTCAGCTCGCCGAACACGCCCGGGCTTCGCAACTGGCAATCACCCGAGCGGATGCGTGAGATTTACGCTGCGCTCACCGGCGCACGAACAACGACGCGGCCGCCGATCTTGATCAAGCTCGCACCCGACCTGGAGCGCACCGAACTGCTCAAGATTTGCGACACGGCGGTAGAGCTCGGCTTCGACGGGATCGTCGCGACGAACACCACGCTTCGCCGCAAGGAGCTGGGGATCAAGACCGACTACGAGGGCGGCCTCAGCGGGCGGCCGCTCCTGGAGCTAGTGCGTGGCATTATCGCGGATATCTACTGCCACACTGGCGGACGCATCCCAATCGTCGGCGTAGGCGGCATTGGGAGCGCCGAGGATGCCTACGGTCATATCCGCGCCGGCGCTTCGATGGTCGAGTTGTACACCGGGCTTATCTACGAAGGCCCCGGCCTGGTCGCCGCGATCAAGGTTGGACTCGCGGGCTTGCTCCGGCGCGACGGATTCGGGTCTATTAGCGAGGCAATCGGAACCGCGGCCCGCAGCTGAAAATTATTCCGCGCGCCGCGGCATGAATCGTCATGACGCGAGGCAACTCCAAACTGCTGGTAGATGCGCGATGGCTGAAGCAGCATCGGCGCGACAAGAACCTGCTGCTCGTCGATACGCGGCCGGCCACGGATTACTGGGTGGGCCACCTGAAGGGCGCGCGCCACTTCGATCCGTTCCCGTTCCACTACTACGATACTTCGCCGCGCGGCGTCGCCGAGTTCATCGCGCAGCTCGAGTGGATCTTTTCCGCGCTCGGCATCACGGGGCGCGAGACGGTCGTGTTCTACGAGGAGCAGTCCGGGATGCGCGCGGCGCGATGCGTGTGGCTGCTCGAATACGTTGGTCACACGAAGGTGCGGATGCTCGACGGCGGGTTGAAGGCCACGGGCGAGAAGCTGGTGACTGCCGCGCCTCGTTTCGAACCGATGGCCTTCAAAGCGAAGCCGCGTGAGGAAATCAGCGCGACGTATCCGTACATCATCGAGAAACTCGGCCGGCCCGAGGTGCAGATTTTCGACGTACGCAGCGACGAGGAATATTTCGGCGAACGCGTGCGTGCGAAACACGGCGGTGCGATCGGTGGCGCGGTGCACGAGGACTGGACGCAGGCGCTGGGTGCGGACGGCATGGTCAAATCGGCGCGCGAGCTGCGCGAGCGGTTCGAGCGGCTCGGACTCAAGCCCGAGAACGAGATCATCGCTTATTGCCAGGGTGGTTATCGCGCGGCACACGCGTATATCGCGCTACGCCACGCGGGCTACGACAACGTCCGCAATTATTTCGGCTCGTGGGCCGAGTGGGGCAACCGCGACGACCTGCCGATCGACCATCCGCGGCGAAAGCATTGAGCGCGCGCGATGGCGGTGTCGCGAATCTTCCTTCTGACCGGGTTCGCGCCGTTCGGCGGTGAGCGGACGAATCCTGCGTGGCAGATCGCGCGCGAGCTCGACGGCGAAGAGGTCGCCGCGCTCCAGATCAAGTCGGTGCGCATCCCGGTTGGATGCGCGCAGGCCGTGCGGCGCATCAATGCGGCGATCGTGCGCTACCGGCCGCGCGCGGTGTTGGGACTCGGCGAGGCGGGCGGGCGCGCAGCGATCTCGCTCGAGCAACTCGCGATCAATCTTGCCGATGAGCGCGGCGGCCTGAAGAAGAAGGGGGACCCCGGCCTCAGGCCGGTGATCGCCGGCGCGCCCGATGCCTACTTCGCGCGCATCGACTTGCAGCGCATCCTGCGCGAGCTCGATGATGAACGAATCCCCGCGACAATTTCGCTATCTGCAGGCGCCTATGCTTGCAACGCCTTGATGTACGCGAGCCTGCACCTGATGCGCCGGCGTCCGCGCGTGCCGGTGGGATTCATCCACCTGCCGTACGAAGAGCGTCAGGCGCTGCGCCATCGAAGTCTGCCCAGTATGTCGCTTGCGACGATGGAGCAGGCGGTGCGACTCGCGATGCTCACGATCG
>JASHQJ010000447.1 GCA_030037595.1 Candidatus Binataceae bacterium | reverse complement strand
CGCGGATGATGCCGACCGCTTGACTCCAATACGGTCGCTTCGACTTGCGCAGCGCTCACTCAGGATGACCGCGTTGGTTCCTTGCGTTCTATATATGGAGTATCATCAACATATATGGAGACCTTGCGATGCGGGCGCAGAGCAGCCGCAAGTTAAAGCCGGAAGCACCGGTGCGCGACCGCCATGATCCCGAGGTGCGGCGGCGGCTCTCCGGGCCCGCCATCCGCACTTTCTTCAACATCGCGACGGTGTGGGGCTTGAGTGTCGCCCAACAGCGAGGGCTCCTCGGATGGCCCGCAGCTTCGACCTATCACAAGTACAAGACCGGCCAGCTTGGCGCGCTTCCCTACGACATGCTCGAGCGCGTCTCGCTCGTGCTCGGCATCTACAAGGCACTACACATTCTTTACCCTGATGCTGAACTGGCCGACCGATGGGTGAGCCTCGCCAACCAGAATCCGATCTTCGGCGGCACGCCTCCGCTCGACCTCATGATCGACGCCGGAATTGACGGCTTGTATCGCGTGCGGCGCCTGCTCGACGCGCGGCGCGGCGCATGGAACTGACGCCGCCGACGATCGATCTCAAGCGCCGCGGCACGGTCCGCCTGATTCCCGGTCGCTATCCCTCGACCGGTATTCTCAATCGCGTCGCCGCGCCCGAAGACCTCGACGCGGTGTTCGAGCTCGAAGGATGGAGCAACGACCGCATCAGCGGCGAGCTCGGCATCCTGCACACGATTCCGCGCGATGAGTGGGTGGTCGGCACGCCGATGGCGACGATCGTGATGGCGGCGTTTTGCCATCCGCGTCCAGAAGGCGGCCGCTTCAACGATTCGAACCGCGGCGCATGGTACGCGGCCTTCACCCTGAAGACCACGCACGCCGAAGCGGTTCACGCGCGCACGCGCGAGCTTGAGGAGATCGGCGGATGGTTCGACACCGCGATGCAGATGGTCTCGTACACCGCCGATTTCAGCGCGCGCTTTCACGAAGTTCGCGGTAGGAAGTTCGCCCCGTATCTGGACCCCGGCGACTACTCGAAATCGCAGGCGCTCGCGCGCGAGCTGCTCGACGCTGGCGCGAACGGAATCGTCTATCCGAGTGTGCGCGATCGCGGCGGCATCTGCATCGCATGCTTTCGGCCGCGCTTGGTGAGAAACGTAAAGCAGGGCGCGTTTTACGAATATCGATGGAGCGGCTCGCGCGAGCCGGTGATTCGCAAGCTCTGACCTACGCGGCGTGGGACTTGCCGAGGCGCTTGATCGCCGTCTCGAGCGGGCGCGCCGCATCGTCGTATTCCTTCCACGCCTTGCTCTTCGCGAACAGCGCGGGAGTGGTGCGGATCGTAAAGCGCTTAGGCTCGAGCCCGGCGCGCAGCTGCGCCCATTCCAGCGGCATCGAGATCGGCGCACCCTCGCGTGCTCGCGGCGAGAGCGGTGCAACCGCGGTGGACATCCGATCGTTGCGCAGATAGTCGAGAAAGATTTTTCCGGTGCGCGCCTTCTTCGCCATCGTGGTCAGATAGCGATCGGGACTGTCCGCGGCCATCTGCCTGACAATCTCGTGAGCAAAACTTTTGGCCTCGGGCCACGTCAGCGGATCTTTTTTCACGCGCGCGAGCGGAGTCACGATATGCAGGCCCTTGCCGCCCGTGGTCTTGCAGAAGCTCACCAGACCGAGAGCCGCCAGGCGATCGCTCAGCTCGCGCGCCGCTTCGATCACGGTGTCGAATGCAACATCAGGCGCCGGATCGAAATCGAATACAAGGCGCCCCGGAATTTCGGGCTCGTCGGGCTGGCAGTTCCACGGATGCAGCTCGAGCGCGGCGATCTGTCCGACGGCGATCAGGGCCTCGTGGCTGTCGATCTGAAGGTAGGGCTCGTGATCGCCGGTGACCTTCACCAGCTTGAGCGACTTGTCCATCCCCTTGAGCCCGTGGCGCTGGAAGAAGAGTTCGCCCTTGATTCCTTCGGGCGCGCGAACGATCGAGCACGGCCGGCCCTTTATGTGCGCAATGATAAATTTGCCGACGGTCTCGTAGTAGCGCGCGAGTTCTATCTTCGCGACGGGCTTGCCGTCGCCCGCATCGGGCCACATCTCCTTGTTCGGATGAGAAATATCGATACCCATGACGCGCACGATTCCGCCCGACTTGGGTTGCGGCGCGATAAAGGCGTTGGGCCGAGATTTTGAGGGCGGTGGTTCGGCCACTTCGACCTCCTCCACCGGCGCCGGCTTCTCGACTCCGACGTCGGTCGGCGCGATATCGTCGCGCAGTCCCTTGAAGGCTGATTGCCGCACCAGGCCGTCCGTCGTCCATCCGCCGAATTCGATCTCCGCAACTAGCTCGGGCTTCGTCCAATGAACGTCGCGGTCTCTCTTCGGTGCGTTGGGTCCGGTGAACGGACTTTGATCCGTCTCGACCGCCTTCAGCCGCGGCAGGATCTGATCGACGATGTCCGCGCCGAAACCGGTTCCGACCCGGCCCGCGTAAGAAAACCGTTTATCTTTGTAAACTCCGACCAGCAGCGAGCGGAAGCGGCTGCCCGCGCTGCTCCATCCGCCGATCACGACATCCTGGCCGTTGCGGCACTTGGTCTTGGTCCAGCCATCGCGGCTGCCCTCGCGATACGGACTGTCAACGCGCTTCGAGATGATACCTTCGAGATGCATCCGGCGCGCGGTCTCGAGCACCTCGTTGCCCTCGACGTCGAAGTGATCGACGTAGCGGATTGGAGAGTCCTCGGGGAGTTTTTCGAGCATCGCGGCGAGCTTGCTCTTCCGTTCGTGAAGCGGCAGCGCACGCAGGTCTTCGCCGCCCACGAACAACAGATCGAACGCGAAGTAAACCATCGATCCGGTGCCGTCGCCGGCGAGCGCCGCTTGCAGCGCCGTGAAATCCGGTACGGCGTCTTGATTAAGGACGACGACTTCGCCGTCGATAATCGCGTCGGGTAAATCTGCTGCAGCCTCGGCCAGCGCGCGGAACTTCCGCGTCCAGTCGAGGCCTTTCCGCGTGCGGAGTGTTACCTTGCCGCCTTCGACGCGGATCTGGATTCGGTAGCCGTCGAACTTGATCTCATGTACCCAGCCCGCGCCCGCAGGCGGTCGCTCGACAGCCTTGCTGAGTTGCGGCGCGATAAATTCCGGCATCGGCGCCTTGTGCTTACGCGACGCGGACTTCCTGGTGGCCGCCGGCTTTGCCACACCGTCCGGAAATGCGGCAGGCTTCGCGTGGACAGAACTGGTTATGTTCGACGCGCGCAGCGCGGCCGCGCCGGCGGAATTCGAATTCCACACCGCGTCGGGCGGCTTCGCACTCTCGGTGTCGAGCATGAAAGGCGAAGGTCCGCGCCCCTTGCGCGCCACGATTTGCTCCATCGTGCGGCCGGACGCGACCGAGGTCGCGTCTGCCAGCAGCGCGTCGTTGTCGCCGTCGTGCGCGAAGTCGTCGCGATGCTTAATCAGCAACCAGTTGTTCTTCTTGTCACCGTGGCGCTTGTTCTTGATCCGCACCAGCACCCATCCGCCGTGCAGCTTGTCACCCTCGAGCGCGAACTTGAGGTCGCCCTTTTCGAGCGCGCGCACGGGGTCGCTCTCGGGCATCCAGTAGCCGCGATCCCAGAGCATGACCGAGCCGCCGCCGTACTGGCCCTTGGGAATCGTCCCTTCGAAGTCGCCGTAATCCAGGGGATGGTCCTCGACTTCGACCGCGAGCCGGCGGTCGTGCGGATCGATCGAAGGACCCCTCGTGACAGCCCACGATTTGAACACGCCGTCGAGCTCGAGGCGGAAGTCGTAATGCAGGCGCGTGGCGGCGTGCTTCTGGATCACGTAGCGGAGGACTGGAGATTCCTTGACCTGCACCTCGCCGCTCGGCTCTGCGGTCTTGGTGAAGTCGCGCTTGGCGCGGTAGGTCGAGAGTTTGCTGTTCGCCGCCATCGTCTGGAGCCGCAATCAAACTCCGATCGCGGCTCTATTTATAAGTCTAGGCGGATATGCGAAGCGACCGCCAATTTCGGGTCTCAGGCGGCGTCGGGTGGGAACATCATCTTGCCGGCCTTGAACTCGCGTGCGATGAAATCGATAAAGCCGTGGCGCACGGGCCATTCGAGCCGCGTGTCGCGCCAGTGGATACGCCCGTCAGGGCCGACCAGCTCCGACGCGATATCGTGCATCTTCGCCATCGCGACGCGCATGCGCTTCAGATCCGCCGCGACGGCGGGAATGGCGCGCATCCGCTTCATCCAGGCTTGCAGTTTCCTGAATTGATTCGGATCGATATTCATCGCGCGCGCCGTCGGGACGTGGCATACCGCGGCGATATCGGCGAGGCTTATTTCGCCGCAAAAGAAATCGCGGTCGCTGAGTTCGCGCTCGAGCACGCCGAAGAGCGCTTCGTATTCCGCTTTGGCCGCAGCTTTCATCGCTGGCGCTTCTGGAGCGTCCGCGCGGAGCATCGCAATAAAGTAGCCGTAAGAGACGGCATCGAAGGAGCGGTCGCAGAGGTCTTCGAGGGAGCGCATCCGCGCGCGCTCGAATGCTTGGCGCGGATAAAGCGGCGGCCTGGGATGCGTCTGCTCCAGGTACTCGCAGATGATAGTCGAGTCGGCAATTCTGCGGCCGTCGTCGAGGACGAGAACTGGAACTTCGGCGCGGATACTCGCGTCGCGGAGGTCGGGCTTGCGATCGAGCGAGTAGCATCGCTCGACCGGTTCATATGCGATGCCCTTGTAGTCCATCGCGATTCGGACTTTGCGCGCATATGGGCTGGTGACGAATGTAAAGAGTTTCATAGGCACGCTCCTGAATCGGGATAGTCGCGCAGCGCCACTGAAGTTTCAAATTCCGCGATTCTGAACGAATGCCGAACTCAATAGCCTCCCCCTCCGAGGGAGGCCGATGCGAACAAACGTCGCAAGCAGGGGGGAGAGGGCGAACCTCCAGTGAGTTGTGATGTGTCTCTTATAGAATATCCGCTGCTATGCGCCCTCACCCGGCGCACGACTTTCGACGAAGTCGCGTGCCGACCTCTCCCAGTGTGCGGCTTGCGCCGATGGCGTCAGCCGCGGACGAGGTTATTTGCGATGGCGACTATTCGTCATCGTCAGGCGGGCGCGATATAGCATCGCGCGGGCCGGGCGCCAGCCACTTTACGTAGATCAACTCCGGATCGCCTTCGTCGAGATTCTCGACGATGCCGCTCCTCTGGTAGCCGAGCCGATCGCATAGCGCTTGCATTGCAAGGTTCGACTGATTCGTCGACGTAAACAGTTTCTCAGTCTCGCAATCGAGCTCCGCCGCGCGCAGCAGCGCCGTCGCAACGCCGCGCCTCCGATACTCGGGATGCACCAGCAGGAGCCGCACGTAGTCATTGTCGAAGAAACTCCTGTCCGTGACGACGTAGCCGCGCACCACGCCGTCAATCCGCGCCACTGCTACGCGGCCCTCGGCAAAGGCGCGCGCGAACTCTGGCCGTCGGCGCCCACTTCCGAGTATCGTTTCGTCGAGCACACAAATGTGCTCAAAATCCGACTTCGAAGCCCGCTCGATCAGGACCATAACGAACCAAACCCAGAGGCAACCGGCTGTGAGCGAAAATACTGCAGCAGACCCATTGATTGTCCGTCACGAGGCACCGCTTGGATGGCTGATCCTCAACCGCCCGCAGGTCCGCAACGCACTGAATCTTAGAACCTGGCAGCGAATCGCGGAAGGCGTGGCGGAACTCGCGTCCGACGACTCCGTGCGCGTGATTATTATGCGCGGCGCGACGCCCGAGGCGTTTATCGCCGGCGCCGATATCTCGGAGTTCCCCGCGATGCGCGCGGACGCCGAGCAGGCGCGCAAGTACCGCGACGCGCCCAACAACGCGATCTCCTCGCTGCTCCAGAGCAAGAAGCCGGTCATCGCGATGATCTCAGGCGTGTGTATCGGAGGTGGCGTGCAGGTCGCGCTCTCGTGCGATGTGCGGATTGCGGCGCGCAGCACGAGGATGGGTATCCCTGCCGCGCGGCTCGGCCTCGCCTACCCGCTTGATGGCGTGATCGCGCTCGCGCATACCGTGGGCCACGCGAACGCACGCGACATCCTGCTTTCGGCGCGGCTGTTCGAAGCTGACGAGGCGTACCAGATGGGCCTCGTGAATCGCGTCGTCGAGCCGGC